>JBLING010000219.1:0-4899 GCA_047639155.1 bacterium | reverse complement strand
TCGTTAATTTATTTAGCGTTGTTCCCAATTCTAATAAAAGCTAAGAAAACCAGAGGCATAGCACGTGCATTTATTATCATATCTGGCATTGTATTAGGTATCACTTGTTTTGCCTTAATGTTTAAGTCAATGATGTGGGAAGGTGGTGATTTAATGGTATTAGTTGGTTACATCGCCGTTATATGTGGTCTTGCGTTTCATCTTTTTCAGAGAAATGGAATGGTTACAAAGTCTTCGACAAGTAAAGCTTCGATTCGGCTCTTATTTTTTGGGATCTTAGCCATTGCATTATGTTTCGTTAGCCCTAGAGCACAGTTTCAATTCAATATGGACAACCAAGCGTCTAACAACTTACTTGATGCTTTTGAGGAAACATATAATGACCCAGGTGATGAGGTCAAACGTGACCGTTATGACAAGTTACGCCGTCAGCATCGCGACTCGACTACTGCCATTCTCAATGGGGAGGAATACTCACTACCATAAGATTTAAATTTTCACTTTGTGGTTTAATAAAATATGCTTGAATCACGGGGGATTTAATTATGTATCATGTACCATATACGCTTGAATCACGGGGGATTTAATTATGTATCATGTACTATATACGCTTGAATCATGGGTGATTTAATTATGTATCATGTACTATATACGCTTGAATCATGGGGGATTTAATTATGTATCATGTACTATATACGCTTGAATCACATAGGATTCAAGCTACTGTTCAAAACGCGTTAACAACGGGGAATAAATAATCGAGACTTTTGTGGTATAAATGGAAATAGACATACCCTTTATACTTTTTGTATCGTTTGCCACAATTGCTGGCATTCAGCTATTCTACTATTGGGGAATTTTCAGTAGAACATTCAAGAAATTCAAAGCAGTAACACCCTCTGATTCAGGCGTATCTGTCATTATATGCGCACGCAACGATAGAGCATTTCTGGAAGACAACTTGCCGCTCATCTTAAGTCAAAACCACAAAAACTTCGAGGTAATTGTTGTTAATGATGGTAGCAGTGATGGCACTATCGATTTTCTCGACGATTTGGCCAAAGCAAATAGCAACATGAAGGTCTTACATCTTGACATAGACCAAAGGTTTCATCGTGGTAAGAAGTTTGCCCAAACAATTGGTATTAAGGCCGCAAAACACGAATTACTGGTTTTTACAGACGCTGATTGCAAACCAGCTACAGAAGATTGGTTAAATATTATGAGTGGTCACATGACGTCGGACAAATCGATTGTTTTGGGCGTTGGAAATTACAGGAGAAAAGCCTCACTTACCAATTGGATTATACAACTGGAAACCTTTCACAGCCTCATGTTATATATTAACTGTGCAATGGCCAAAATGCCATACATGGGTGTGGGTAGAAACTTATCTTACAAACGGCCGCTTTTCTTTTCAGTTAAAGGCTTTGCAAGCCACCAACATCTATTGTCTGGTGATGACGACTTGTTTGTAAACGAAACTGCTAACAAACAGAACACGACTGTTTGTATTGACCCTCAGGCGTTTACTGTTTCGGAGCCCAAACATAAGTTGGGGCAATGGATGATCCAAAAAAAGAGGCATTACAGCACTGGTAAAATGTATAAGTTTAAACATCGATTTATACTTGGACTCTACTCTTTTAGTCTTTTACTTTATTATGTGCTCGGTGTGTTGGTTGTTTTAGATGGTAGCTTTCTAATACCAGTTTTGTCCATCATTGGTTTCCGTTTTTTAACACAAGCAATTGTTTTGTTTCGCAACATGAAAGTCTTTGATTACCTGAAATATTATTGGGTATTTCCGTTTTTAGACATTGGCATCTTGCTGATACACATATTTATAGGAGTTAGAGGTTATTTCTCAAAGCCATTACGTTGGAATTATTAAAAGCACACTTCCCTAATCTAACTGCTGGCCAGTTAGAAAACTTCGGGCTCTTGGAAAGCCTTTATTCGTATTGGAATGCGCAAATCAATGTGATTTCAAGGAAGGATATGGACGAATTCTATAACCGTCACGTATTGCATTCTTTGTCTCTTGGTTTATTTACCACTTTTAACCCTGGATCTACTGTTTTGGATGTCGGGACAGGTGGTGGATTTCCTGGCATTCCTTTGGCGATATTGTTTCCAGACGTAAAGTTTCACTTGGTCGACAGTATTGGCAAAAAAATTAAAGTGGTTCAGTCCGTTATAGACGCGCTAGCACTTTCAAACGTTACATGTGCACACATTAGGGCTGAGGAAGTTAAAGATAGCTATGACTACGTCCTTTCGCGCGCAGTGACCAAGTTGGCTCCCTTTTATGGTTGGATTGAAAAACGGATTGACTTTAGTCGCTTCACCAATTCTGGTCTCTATGCTTTAAAAGGAGGAGATTTAAAAGAAGAAATAAAAGAATTCAAAAACCATTACAGACAAGGACATGTTACAACTTTTGACATCAGTGAAAAGTTAAATGACCCATTCTTTGAAACTAAGAAAATCGTTTTTGTCAATTAATTTCAATCGACTTAACGCCTGCTACATTCGGTAGATTTAGCGTTGTTGGTCGCTCAATATCGCTAATATCAAAACATATCTCAAATTCAAAATATGTTAGACAGTTTTGAGGGACAAACACCATTTGTGCATTTTGCTGAGGAGGTAAAGATTTGGATTTTTCTTCATCGACGATAAATCTGAATTCGCGAAAAAAATTACATCCACTTATACCAATTGAAAGGCGTAATGAATTCCCAGTTATCTTGTACTCCTTGATTAAACAGTATTGAGGTTCAAAATCGACATAACGATTATGAACTAATACCTCCGCTTTTGGGCAGTCAATTTCAATGGAAACATCGTCATCAGAATTGGGTTTGCAGGAATACAATAAAGACAGGCATAGAAAAAGTAAGCTGAGTTGTTTCATCAACGCATTAATTGAACAGTGCCAGCTTTTTGATATTGCTTTCCTTCACTATCGGAGAAATTCACGATGTACATATAAATGCCGGATTGAGCATCTACATTCTTATAGGTACCATCCCAACCAATTTCTTGGCTATCGGTTACGAATATTTGTTCTCCCCAACGGTTAAACACCATTAGATTATAGTCTTTTACTGCCACACTAACTGGATGGAATGTTTCATTTAGTCCGTCTCTGTTTGGGCTAAACGCTGTTGGTACATATACATTTGGACTAAAGAAGAAGCATATTTCATTACTCCATGACGTCTTGTTTTGCCCTCCAAGTTCGGTGGCTTTAATTCTGAAACACTGGCGATAATCATCGCTATTCCCAGCAACGATTATTTCTTCGTCAGGTCCTGCGTTTACACGCATTAGAAGATCTAAACTGCGGTCTTCATTTTTACTTCGATACAAGTCATAATAGTCTACCCCGCTTTCCCATCCAACGTATTGTGTAAAGTCCAATTTCAGAGAGAAGTCTTCAGGGTCTTGTTGCCCGGATAGAAGGACACTTCTATGCACTTCTGAGTAAACTACATTCCCACATAGGTCAGTCGTTTTCACCTGCATCTCATATGGGTATTCATCGGTGTTTAAACCAGTCTCTGTGAAATTAGTGTAATACTCTTGCCCTACCGGATTCCAAACTACCTCAACGCCATAAGTCCTTCTTTCTACTTCGAATGGTCCTGAAGTAAGATCATCATTTATCAACCGCCACTCACTGTGGATTCGGTCATCTGGAAATCCAATGGATATGCGGTCTAAGTCTAATTCAATATTATTGATGTATATCGGAATTTCAATTGTATCACCAACACAACCAAATTCTGAAGTTTCAATCACAGAAACACTGCCATAGCCTGAGCTATTCCAATCCACTAAAATAGAATTTCCGTTGGTCGGCGCGAATACACCATTGGTCACTTGCCATTCAAAAGACGAGTTTGTAAATCCAGCTATTGTATAGTTGGTTTGGTTGATATCTGGAAAACAATGGATAAAGTTGCCTTGTATTGAATCTGCCGTTGGCTTTGGGTGGACTATGATTAAAGTGTCAATTGGTAAACCAGGACATGAATCTTTTGAAAGCTCTGTGACCGACATTGTAAATGTGCCATCAGTTGGCCATTTTATCTGAATTTGGTTTGTTCCTTGTCCTTTTATCCCGTTGGTGTTTCCATCCACTTCCCACAGATATGTGGATCCCCCTAAACCATTTACTGTGTATGTACGTTCTATGTCGCCTTGGCAAAATTCAAAATCCCCTTCAATCTCATCTGCAGTAGGGATTGGATTGATAACAATGTTCAACCTCAGTATTGGACTAAGACATTCTTTGTTGTTTACTACATCAAAAGCACGCTGCTGTACGCCTACTTCTCCATTTCCAACAGCCCCCCAATCTACCCCGATTTTGGCACTAGAATCTCCTGATACTTGGGCACCACCAGTAATGAACCAGCGATAGTATGATCCATTAGATGCAACTACGGTATAAGGCACATTGGCATCAAACTCACACACTGTTGTATCACCAAGTGGTTTATTTCCTTTAAGGATGTATGATTTTTCTACTGGAATAGCAATGGCGTCACTTACGCAACCCCACTTATCCCTTTCTATAATTGTTATTGACCCAAAACCTTCATCTCCCCAAGTCACGGTAATATCTTTTGAATTACCTCCGCTTGTCTGACTTCCTCCAGCTATTGACCAACTATAGGTAGATCCCGGGTCACCCAATGCACTGTAACCAACATTTTGCGCATTCGGACAAACCGATAGAGGGCCAGATAATCCAGGATCAGGTTTACGGACATTTACAGCATACCTTCCCGTGTCACTTCGACACCCTTCAACATTTGTTTCTATTACTGCAATTTCAAAGTCGCCTAAAACATTCCACGAATACGTTACGTTTCCACCCGCACT
>JBLING010000218.1:0-4943 GCA_047639155.1 bacterium | reverse complement strand
CGCACTGACTTCAACCGTGCCATCGGGTAGCAACCATCGGTACGTTGATCTTGCACTCGATGGAGTTGAGTAAGGAACGTCTGTTTCACCCAAACACACCGTATCTTTCCCTGATATAACTGGCGTTTGAGGCGATGGAATTAGCTCAACGATGTACGAAACTGTGTCACCTGGACAACCGTACTGGCTTATTTCAACCATCCGAATTGTGGCGTCACCTGTGTCGTTAAACGTTATTGTAACATTTTCTTTTGTCGAATCTCCGACAATCTTGCCTTTATCTATGCCCCACCAAAAGCTGCTGTTGGGTTTTGGGTTTACAACATCAAAAATATATTCATAAGTGCTCGTTGCACAAACCTTTTTCGGTCCGAATATCTCATCAGAACCCACAAATTTGTTCACTTTAATTTGGATATTATAGTTGTCGTATTTTGGAGGGCAACCATCATCCTGCGCTGAGAAAGTCACAACATATGGCTTGTCTCGGGCTTGGTCGCACGAAGGCGTCCAACAAAATTCGGTCTCTACACTTTGTCGTGCTGTACGCGTAAGCATTGTTGCTAAAGGTGGTTTCACACCGTTATCACCCGTTAATATATCTCCGGTACCATAAATAGTAACGGATTGCGTTGGTTGAACATCGGGATCTTCTGCTCTTACTTTGAAACACAGCTTTTCACCGGCTTCTATCTCAAAGTATTTTCCGCCATCATTTGAGGCGATAGGTTTTTTGTTGGGCGGACAATCGAGAACTAAGATTTGCATATCCAGCCGGACGCGACTAAGAAGTGCCCCGTTCCTATATTCTTCAACCTCAATCGCGATAACAAAACTACCTATCTCCCGAGAAAGCAAAGTAGTTAGTCCATTCGTTTGATCTACAATTGAAACACCTCCAACTCCAAACGGTCTCATGCTATTGTATCCCACTCTATATTCAACTGGAACTATTGGTAGTGCCAATTGGGATGGTGGTGTAGGTTTGGATTGATTCTGACCGATATCACCGCCTTGAAATGGTCTAACAAGTTTATACACCAATGAGTCACCATCTGGGTCAATCGCACGATTTAAGAATGTATTTGTGTCGTTGTTGCACATGTAGGGACTCGGCACACCGCTAAAAAAAGGACTGCTGTTCTCTAACGCTGGGTTTGGAATAAAGCAATAATACGTTTGTCCCTGGTCGGGCTCGCTCTGACTACCGATGGTTAAGTTGTTTTGAATATTGCGACAACACCTTACAAAATATATGTGATATCCCTGCGTATAAGGTTCAAGCGTTATTACCCGTTCGTAATACCCCATTTGAATTTGTTTGTCCGCGTAATAGTCGCATTCTTCACTTCCTGGAGGCTTTACGGGTTGGCGACTTAAAATCTTTGCCGTAACCAATTGATTTCGGTCTCGATCAGCGTTGTTTAAGTAAATCCCAATTTCTATTTCGTCGTCAAAGTCTACTGTGCTTTGCTCAACATCTCTGAATAAGGTTAAGGCAAGTCGAAACGTCTTATCGTTGTTCGCTTCCGTTCTCAAAAATGTATAACTCATATACCCACCAACCAAATGGGTAGCAACGGATTTGCTTACTCCTATGGATGTAAGGAGGACAAGCAAGAGGGTAATATGTTTAGTAATGATTTTCAATCCGTTAACCGGTTTTTACAAAGTACAACAAATTCGTTGAATTTATGTTACTCGCTAACACCAGTATCTTGTAAAATAGACGTCAAATTGACCAGTTTTGTTGTCTGATACCATGTAACTTTTGCATCACTTTTATTGGGATCTGGAGTTATGTAAACATTTGTCATTCCCAATGCCTCCCCAAATTCCATATCAGAAATCGAATCCCCAACCATAATACTTCTGCTAAAATCAATATCAGGGAAATTCTTTTTTGCATTTAATCCCATGAATGGCAGGGGTTTACGGCAATTCGGGTGTTCTGTTTTTAGCTTGGTACAGAAATAGACTTTGTCGATACGACCACCTTTTTGTTCAATAGCTATTATCATCTTTTCATGAATCTTGTTCAATTCAGATTCGGTCATTAATCCTTTACCAACACCTTGTTGATTGGTCACAACAACTATTGTTTTGAATAAACGGGCAAAGTCGGCGATACATTCAGGGACGTTTTCTAGAAATTCGAACTCCTCCCACGTTTTAACGTAATCGTCTACTAATCTTTTATTTATAACTCCATCCCTATCAAGAAACAAGGTCCAATTGTGATCGATACTAATTTTATTTTCCAAAATATGTGTTTGCCTTGGTATAGTCTTCCGGTATGCCAATGTCAATAAAATATCCAGTTGATTTGTGTCCTTCAATCCTGATTTTGCCAACCATCTTTTCCATAAAATCAACTTCCATTGAGAATTGAGATGACCTCGTTTCAGATAAAAAAAGGTCACGGTCTAAAGCATAAATACCACCGTTAATCCAACCCGATTTTAGTGTTTCAGACTTTTCCGTGAAACCCCTAATTTTATCGCCTTCAAGGTCTACCATTCCATATCGATTAACATCCGACATATGTTTTAACGCAATGGTCATACCATTTTTGTTTTGTTGGTGTTGCTCGATAAAATTTGAGAGATTAATATCGAAAAATGTATCTCCGTTGAAGATTAAAACAGTGTTAGAGGTGCATTTATCAGCGGCCAATCGAATACCGCCTCCAGTCCCTAAAGGCTGGCTCTCAATAACATAAGACAGATCAAGGTGTTTGTACTTCGGACCAAAATAATCTTCGACTACCTCGTGCTTGTACCCTACTGAAAGTTTAATGTCTTTTATATTCGTTGTAGCCAATTGATCTAAAATGTAGGCAACAAATGGACGATCTGCTACAGGTGCCATGGGTTTTGGTATGTCGGCTATAACTGAACGTAACCGAGTTCCCATACCACCAGCCAATATTATCGCCTCTATCTGCATCAATCAATACTGTAGCTGTACAAACCCGACATTGCAAATTCGTATGGAGTAACTTGAATGTCCAATTCCGAAATGGCTTTTATTACTTTGTGACGTGTGTTATTGGGGCAATAGAAAAACATAAACCCACCTCCACCTGCTCCTGATATTTTGCCTCCGTTGGCACCAGCTTCAATTGCTGTTTGATACATTCTTTCTATTTCGGGGTTTGTAATCCCTTCTGCCATCTGCTTTTTGAACTCCCAGCCGATGTTTAAGATGTTACCGATTTTATCTAGCTCTCCTTTTAACAAAGCTTCTTTCATCTTTACGCTTTGTTCTTTCACCTTCAAGGTTGCATCAATTTGCTCTTTTGCCTGTTGGTTTATGGCTAAAGCCTGTTTGTCAATGATTGTTGCCGACTCTCGGCTCGTGCCTGTATAGAACAACACCATATTGTGCTGAAGCTCTTGCACATACTTAGACTTGATTCTCAGTGGGTTAACAATAACCTTGTCGTCTTTATAAAACTCCATAAAGTTAAAACCGCCAAATGTAGCGGCATATTGATCTTGTCGACCACCGGCCAATCCAAGGTCTATTCTTTCAATTTCGTAAGCCAAATGCGCAACATCATATTCACCGAGCGGTAGTTTCAACCAGTGTGCAAAAGCTCCAATGATTGCGACTACCAGCGTTGACGAAGATCCTAAGCCAGAGCCAGGAGGTGCATCGACATAGGTTTGCAAGGTAAATGACATTGGTGCATCTAAATACTCGTTAGCAATTCTATTGTATACGCCCTTAAGTAAATCAAGTTCGCCGTTTAACGGAAGATTCAATGTTGCATTGTGTTGCTGAGATATTCCCTGATCTAATGCAACAAGTTTAATTTGGTCGTCGTCATTTGGGATAATAGTTGCGTAGGCGTATAGATTTATTGTTGCATTTAAAATGCTCCCACCATAGATGTCGGCGAATGGACTT
Organism: bacterium; assembly: GCA_047639155.1. GTDB lineage: Bacteria > Bacteroidota > Bacteroidia > NS11-12g > UBA9320 > UBA987. Next base: position 1,028 of record JBLING010000218.1, on the reverse strand, counting down.
ACATCCGTTCCACCTCCTGCTAATCCAATGCGCAGTGGCGCTTTGCTTCTAATGATCATCGCCTCAAATATAGTGGGCTCAGTTGCAAAAAAGGAGAAAGATTTACCGAATACTGTCGGTAACGTCAATTAAACGATACGGAAAATCCCAATCGGAATAAAGTGCTCTGTCGGGTTCCAGTTCATAATCACCGTCAAAGTATTTGTTCATTACCACTTTAAAAGAATTGACTGGGCTTATGCTATCGTACAACATTCTGTAATCCTGATCTGGAAAATAGTATGCATTTATTATTGAAAACCGCTCTTTGAAGTCATTGTTTTCAAATCCGTGATGATTTCGAAGCTCAGAGCAACTGCCATGGTCACCTTGAAGAATTATAATTGGTGGTGTTTTAGAATCTGCTATAATTTTATCAATAAGGTGAACCAATTTTTTATTTACAAATTGCAATTGGTCGATGTATCCTTTCTTATAAAATGAATTGTCGGTAGTTGAATCCAATGGTCTCCAAATGTTGTAATTGTGACCGGGTTGAACCGAATTGCCATCTTTATCAAACAAAAATGGCTGGTGAGGAGCCAATACGTGGCCATGTACGTAATAGGGTTCATTTTTAGCAGGAATGGTTTCCATAACCCGAAACGCTTCCAATATCTTCTTACGGTGGTAGTCTTCTGGAGAAGCCGTAACGATGGGCAACCTTCTATTAAATGCCCGCATGATTGACATGTTCATCAATTCATTTTGGTACAAGCTGAACTTCGTTCCTGGGGTCTTATGAAAAACGTCGGCGTCTTTGAGATACACAACTTCAAACATGGACGCATCAAATGAAATCGATTTGTACTCCTGTCCACGAAGTATATTCAATACTCGATTGTTGTTTAACACATCTGCCATTGGCCAGCGACTTTCGTGATCTTCTCCTAGAACTGCAATTACAGAATCGAGGTACGTCATGTTTAGCGCTGAAGGAATGGACAATATGGTTTGACCATAATTTGAGATTGCTCTGTCTGCAACAT
>JBLING010000217.1:0-4975 GCA_047639155.1 bacterium | reverse complement strand
CTCATGAAGTTGCTTTTGGTATCAAATAAGTCCTTAGTCTCTCTCTCTTTATACTTACTACTTTCATCCTCTTGTCACGGATCTACATCAACAATAACTCGCACCTGTCTATAGTCCTTGCTCATTTTGAACTGCAGCAACTTCTCCCTGATATGTTTTTTTATGCCTTGGAGTGGCATTGGAGGCACTATTTTAATCAGAATTTGTCGTATAAATAGTCCTCGTATTTTCGTTACGTAAGGCTCTTCTGGGCCCAGCATCATTACCCCTAACTTGGGTCGCAACAAATAAGCCATCATATCAGCTGCTTTTTCAGCCACCAAATAATCCTTATGTTTAATCGTAAGTTTTATCAAACGCCCAAACGGTGGATATTGAAATTTTTCGCGATCACCAACTTCCTTTTCATAGAATGCGTCATAATTCGCATCAACCACTTGTTGAATTACAAAATGCTCAGGCTGATTTGCCTGTATAATAACTTTCCCTTGTTTGTTCCGCCTTCCTGCCCTCCCCCCTACTTGGGTGAACAATTGAAAGCTGCGTTCAAACGCTCTGTAATCCGGAAAGTTTAACGCGTGATCAGCGTCTAAAATACCGACTAACGACAAAGCTTCAAAATCCAAGCCTTTGGTTAGCATTTGAGTGCCGACCAAAACATCTATCTCCTTTTTCTCGAATCCAGTAATGATGTTTTCGAAGGCCGTTTTGGTACGCGTTGTTTCGTAATCGAGTCGCTGAATGCGTGCCGAAGGCAGATATTGTTGCAGGTCTGCTTCAATGCGTTCTGTACCATATCCCAACATTTTCATAGCGGTATTACCGCAAGCTGGACATTGAGACACAGGAGGAATATTATACCCGCAGAAATGGCAGCGTAAACGATTTTCTTTCCTGTAATAGGTTAGTGTAATATCACATTGGATACAGCGTGGCGACCACGAGCATTCGTTACATTCCGTAATAGGCACATAGCCTTTGCGGTTTAAAAACAGAATTACCTGCTCCTTATTCGCGATCGTTTGCTCCATCTCTGCCAATAACGTGCTACTGAACAAACCTTTGTTCTTTCCCTTCTTCTTTTCTTCACGCATATCCACCACTGCAAACTCAGGTGGCGTAACATTTGAAAAACGATTTGACAATTCCACAAAACCATATTTCCCGTTTTTCGCATTGTGCATACTTTCCACGGATGGTGTGGCACTGCCCAAAAGAACTTTAGCTCCTGTAACTTGACCAAGAACAATTGAAGAATCTCTGGCTTGATATCTTGGTGACGGTTCAGACTGTTTATAGGTGTTCTCGTGTTCTTCATCCACGATGATTAAACCAAGATTCGAAAAAGGCATGAAGATCCCAGATCGAGGTGCTAATAATACCTGCGCTTCATCGTTTTTTATTTTCTGCCATATTTCCAAACGCTCATTGTTGTTGAACTTCGAATGGTTCACCATTACCTTATCTCCAAAATAGGTTTGAACACGCTTTATCAATTGCGTTGTTAAAGATATTTCGGGTAAAAGATATAATACTTGCTGTCCGTTGTTTATACAATCTTCAATGAGTTGAATGTATACGTGTGTTTTTCCACTTGAGGTTACACCATGAAGTAAAACCACCTCTTTCTTTTCGAACCAAGTTTTAATTGATGTATACACCGCTTTTTGTTCGTCGGTAAGTTGATTCTCTTTCGTTTCTTCAGCACCTTCGTACACCACACGGTCTACTTGCTGCTGAAATTCGATTAAGACATTATTCTTAATAAGCGTCCGCACACTTGAAGGGCTTAAATTATGTTCAGTAATAAATTCTAACTTATCAACGCCTTCGAACTCAGGATCCATGGACAACAATTGCATAACCACATTGAGCTGTTGCACTTTATTGTTGAGGGAATCAAATACTGCATTTAAGGCTTCTTTTGACTGATATTCGTCTTCAAACTTGACAAAACGTTTAATTTTCGGTTTGTATCGCTCATGTAAATCCTCACGAATGTTGATGACACCTTTTTCGTACAGCGAGTGAATTTGTTTATAGCTCGACTTTGATTTAACTAAGTTTGACACCTGATCCAATGAAAGACTTCCTGCAACTTTAAGTTGCTCAACAATGGGCAACTCCGTCACATCCAACTCAATAGTTGCTAAATCTGCATCAAGATTTAACTCGACCATAGTCTCGCTCTGAAGTTTTAAAGCGTTTGGCAGTGCTGCCTGCATAACTTCCCCCCACGTACAGAGATAATACCTCGAAATCCAAGCCCAAAACTCCAATTGTTGTTGGGTAACGATTGGGGTATCATCCAAAACGGCCAATACATACTTCGCTTGATACTTTTCTGGCGGCTTTTCATCTATTTCGACCACAATTGCAGCGTAAATCCGCTTTTTACCGAACTGTACCATGACGCGTTTACCCACAGCGACCTCCTCATTGTACTCCTGAGGGATACGATATGTATATTCTTGGGGCAATGCCAATGGCAATAACACCTTGACGTACAGGCTGGTATAGTCGTTAAATAGATTCAATACACTTTAATGATCAGCAATTTACAAATCTGTGAAAATTTAGAACAAAACCGCACGTTATATTTGCATACGCTTTAGAATGCGTAACTATCAATGAAAAAACTACTTATAGTTTTAACTTTCGGACTACTACTAACACTCACCAATTGTACCGAACAATTGCCGGAGGTAAAGGAAAACATCTTTTCAGCTCAAGACAACAGTCAGGCAGAAACCCACTTTTTTGCAACATTTGACGCCGCATACGACGTAATTGCAACCGACAAGAAATTCAGAAAGCTTGAAACCACGATAATTCCGAGTACTACGGCAATTCTGTTTTTAGACAGCTCGTATAGTGACGGCAATGGCGTTTCTGTTATAGTCGACTTTGGAAGTTTAGGGGAATTAGAGCCCAAAGGCACTTTATGTCAGGATGGTAAATATCGTGCAGGCAAAATGAGAATATCAGTAAATCAATCAATCCAATCTGCCGAGTTTCGTGCAATAGTTACAACGAACGAAGAAGACTCATTTTATTCTGGAAATGGAACAGATATGATCCAATTAATCGGAAAGACAACAATCTCCTTAACTGGAGTTGCCGGTATTCGAGTTAAAGTGTCAGATGCACAAGTCATTACAGATCACAATTCATATTCATGGCAAAGTGACCGCGTTATCGTTCAGACGAAAGACAATGGTGACGGCATTTGGGGCGATGAGTATATGGTCACTGGAAGCGCTTCTGGAACAAATAGAGATGGTGAAGCTTTTCATGTATCTATCAGTCAGCCATTAATGAAACGAATGGAAAAAGGCTGCGCTGGTACATTTATATCAGGAATAGTTAAAGTAACTGCCAAAGAAGGTACACAAGTTGTATCGATCAACTACGACCCGTTCGAGAACGAAGCCTGCGATGAATATGCAGAAGCAAATTTGAATGGGAAAAAGTCAATATTTAAGATTAAGTAACTATTAGTTTTTAATTCTAAATTCTTAATTTTCAAATATTAGATGCAGTCGTGCAATGGAATTTTCGTTACTACCTCATATCGTGGTTTTCTGAATGACGTACAGTAAAATCTAAAATCTAAAATCTCCAATCTCCAATCTGAAATCTTAAATCATCTTCGGGTATTCTAAGAAATCCAACTCGCCTTCAAGCGTATCAACGTCTGACCAATAGCTGATATCAATACGGAATTGAGCGAAACCTAACGTAGGTAAGTTATCAAGATCCACATTACTCAATCGATTTATCACCTCTGTTAGTCCAGGGTTATGGCCCACAATCATAACGTGATTTGCGTTTCGGTCGATTTTCTTAATGAACTCAATTACATCTAAGCCATCAAACGTGTAAAGGTGCTCTGATTGCTCGCGTTTGGCCCCGACATGCATATAGTCGAGTAAACCGTTGGCAGTGTCTGTAGCCCGACGTGCAGTGCTGAAGAAACAAACATCAGGCATACACTTAAGTTGATTTAAACGATTTGCAACAACTGGCAAATCAGATTTCCCTCTTTTGTTTAAAGGCCTGTCGTGATCGGGCACTTCATGCGTCCAATCCGATTTTCCATGTCGAACAACCGTAAGCGTTTTCATTTATTCGAATATAAATATTGGTTTTCAAAAAGCGATAACTCGTCTGTGTTCAAATGCGATAATGAACCAATTTCATATTATCTCATTCATAATACTCAATGTTGTATTTGATGTGTTTTTTTAATATAAGTCTACCGTCGGTGTAACTTAGTCCATAGATAAATTCGTCTGTCCTGTTGCCAATAGCATCATAACTATAATACTTAACACGATTACATTCAAATACCATTTGGTAAATATTGAACCAATAAAAATGTTTCTCGATGATTTGATTCACGTCATTGTAGACGTATGTCACTGAGTTTTTAATCGTATCATTCTTGACATATTGCTTCTGTGTTAATCGTTGTAGACTATCATATTCGAAGGCAGTTTCAAAAATGATGTTGTCGTAATAACGAATATGGCGTTCTACCGAATCAAAATTTGTCCAACTTGTTTTATATGAAAACCATGCAGTATAAGGTGATACCACTTCTGGCTCTGATTCCTTGTAGTCCGGGTTTGTCCTAACTCGATAATCAACTTCCCGACCATTTTTATCGAACTCCGTGATGAATCCATATTTCCAGACTAAATCTATCGTGTAATGATGTAAGCCAATTATTATTTGATCTTTATTATAAATGTAAAACATAATCGAAGTATCATCGGGTTCTTTGATTTTCTCCTGAACTAAAAGGCCCTCCTTGTTATAGGTATATTGACTTATCATTGAATCACTCCCGTCACAAAACTCAATCCATTCAAGAAGCCTTGTAAGCTCCCCCAGAAATAGTACTGTTAAAAAGTAGAAAAATAGTTTTACATTTAACAGAGGAAAAAATGAGAAAAAGTAAATTTAGTCC
>JBLING010000216.1:0-4979 GCA_047639155.1 bacterium | reverse complement strand
CGTAATAGTCGGAACTTAATACAAATGTACCGGCCATGATGCGTCTTTTCACTTCTGGTCCAAAGCCTTCTGAACGACTTAACTTAAACGTAGATTCTAAATCATGTGCTTCACTACTTCTGTGGCCATATAATAAACCAGAATACCGAGAAAGGTTTGAGGATGCTTCTGCTGTTGTTAAAACATAGTAACATGGCACCATGTACTCCATGTATGGAAAGGATACATATTCAACATTGTGACCTTCTTGTCTTAGTTTGCTGATGGCTTCTTCAACATGACTTTTCACCTCTGGGGACAATCCATCTGCTGTAAGGCAGTCTTCAATAACTGCTATTTTCTTTTTGCTTTTGATTGTTAGATCAGTTGTGTAGTCAGGCACACTTGTTTCAGAAACAGTTGCGTCATTTTCATCAACACCAGCAATTACTTCCAGCACCAAAGCCATATCTTCAACTGAGCTTGTAATTGGGCCGATTTGATCGAAAGAAGAGGCATAAGCCAGCAAACCCCATCTTGAAACACGACCATATGTTGGTTTCATTCCAAAAGTCCCGGTAAATGAAGAAGGTTGTCTTATAGAGCCGCCTGTATCTGACCCTAAGGCCACGCGGCACAGATTCGCTTGAACTGCCACTGCCGAGCCTCCTGATGAGCCCCCTGGGACTCGCGTATTATCTTGTGCGTTTAACACTGGTCCATAGGCAGAATTCTCGTTGCTTGCTCCCATAGCGAATTCATCGCAATTGAGCCGTCCAATAATGATTGCGTCTTCAGCTAAAAGTCGCTCAACCACAGTTGCATTAAAAACAGAAGTGAAGCCCTCCAAAATTTTAGAAGAAGCCGATACCTTATGTTCTTTAAATGAAATGTTGTCTTTAAGACCTACTACCAATCCTGCCAATTTACCATGGCTTTTAGAATTGATTTTTGAGTCAACCAGCTTTGCTCGCGTAATTGCTTCGTCAGCATAAACTTCGAGAAAGGCATTGAGGTGACTTTGTTGCTGAATATTTTTTAGGTAATCTTCAACAACATCGGAACACGTAATGTTGCCAGCAACTAAATCTTGTTGAAGATGGTTTAGTGATGTATAGTTCACCTAAAGTTACTCTTCCTTTTTAGCTTCGTCTTTCATGCCGTCTTCAATGTGTTTTTTAACATCTTTTTTGGCATTGTTAAATTCACGAATTCCTTGTCCGAGTCCTTTCATTAATTCTGGAATTTTTCGACCTCCGAATAGTAAAAGAACCGCTAGAACAATCAGTCCCCATTCAGGAAAGCCAAAGGCTAGAAGTATTGTTAACGTCGTCATAATGCATTGTAAATTAATGAATCACAAAGTTACGATTTTTAACTTGTTTACGGCAATCAAGGGTGCGCACAATTTGGGAAATTCGGATTTCACTTTTTTCACTACTTTCGAGTAACATAATGAAGTCTAAAATGGTAAGAAAACCCTTTAATATACAGGCATGGATTGATGAACATCGCAATGAGTTAAAACCACCTGTCGGAAATCGAAATTTATACAAAGATGCAGGTGACTATTACGTAATGATTGTTGGTGGTCCAAATGCCCGAAAAGATTATCATTACAACGAAACCGAAGAATTGTTTTATCAACTAGAAGGCGACATTAACGTACGGATCCAGGACGACGGTAAAGCAGTAGATATTCCAATAAAAGCTGGTGAAATGTTTTTGTTACCAGCCAATACTCCACATTCACCAATGCGGAGTGCTAATTCAATTGGATTGGTTGTAGAGCTAAAAAGACCAAATACTACGGACGGACTTTTATGGTTCTGTGATAATTGCAATCACAAATTGCACGAGACATATTTCACGCTTAAAGATATTGAAAAAGACTTTCTCCCACGATTCACAGAGTTTTATGGATCAGAGGAAATGCGAACTTGCGACAAATGTGGAACAATCATGGAAACCGATTCTCGATTTGTATAATTGCGCCTAATTATTGAGAATGGGAGCTAAGGGAATACTTAAACTTGACAGTCATGCGCACATTATGCCACCAGACTGGGAACGTCTAGACAAAAAATATGGCTATGGCGGGTTCATCTATTTAGAGGATGAAATAGAAACTGGTGCAAAAAAGATGATGCGTGACGACGGTGTATTCTTTCGGCGAGTTGAACGTAATTGTTATGACGTTGAAGCAATACTTCCGGAAATGGACGAATTCAATGTCGAAAAAATGGTGCTTTGCACTATTCCTGTATTGTTTAATTACTGGACAAAACCAGCACACGGAAAAGAGTGGAGTAGATTTATTAATGCGCACTTATTAGAAGTTCAAAATCATCACACTAATCGGTTTATTAGTTTAGGTACAGTACCGATGCAAGATATAGAATTGGCAATTCAGGAACTCACTTGGTGCCATCAAAATGGTATGCCTGGTGTTGAAATTGCATCTCACATAGATGATAAAAACTTAGACGATCCAATTTTTCATCCATTTTGGGCAGCTGCTCAAGACTTAGGTATGAGCATCTTTATTCATCCTTGGGAAATGATGGGTCAAGCTGATATGACCAAATATTGGTTGCCATGGTTGGTAGGAATGCCAGCCGAGACTAGCCGGGCCATATGCAGTATGTTGTTTGGAGGCATTTTCGATAAGTATCCAAACTTAAAAGTGATGTTTGCACATGGTGGGGGTTCTTTCGCCCATACATTGGGTCGGATTTCTCATGGATGGCATTGCAGACCAGATTTGGTAAACGTGAACAACGTTTCTGATCCTTATACATACAAAGGGAAATTCTGGGTAGATGGTATTACACATGACCAAGAAGCATTGCGTTATTTAATAAATGTAATGGGTGAAGATAAAATATCTTATGGCACGGATTACCCTTTCCCATTGGGCGATTTACGACACGGTGAGTTTATAGAACAAATGGATGACTTGTCAGTACAAACCAAAGAGAAGCTTTTTTCGCAAAACCTTTTAGACTTTTTAGCTTAAACGCACTTTATCAAGTAACTCGTTCAGCTGTTTAACTTCTTTTCCGCTCAGGTTAAAAAACACCTCATCGACGGAATGTATCTTTTCTTTTATTTCAAGAAGTTGTTGTTGGCCGTATGCAGTAATTGAAATTTCTGCGTGTCTTTTGTCTAGTTTGCTAGGTTTCTTAGAAATTACCCCGATCTGAATCATTCGCGCAATTAATCGTGAAACATCCGAGTCGTGTTCAATGATTCGTTTTTTAATATATAACTGATTAACTGGCTCTTCGGCGCTAGTAATAATATTGAGTATGGTATACTGTGAATAGGTAATAGGCGCCTCGCGAAAGCAATCTCGGATGTAGGCGTTAATATTGGTGTTACAAAGTTGGAAGTTTAACAAGAGTTTCTCCCACTTATTTCGAAACGACTTTACTTTGAGTTGCTTTTTCAGTTTCATGCTGCAAACATAACATGTTAGAACAATTATTACTTGGCAAAAAGCTTTCCGTCTTTCAATCCGTACCTTTTTGTGGCCTTCTCAAAGGCAGACAAATCGTGTGATATCATAATAATTGTCGTCCCAATGTTGTTCAACTCTTCAATGAGGTTAATTATTCCTTTTCTATTTTCGTCGTCTAACGCTGTGGTTATTTCATCACAAATTAGCACTTCAGCGTCTCTGTAAAGAGCGCGGGCTATTGCCAAGCGTTGTTTCTGCCCACCTGATATGAGGTTACCTTGATCTCCGATAGACGTTTCAACACCTTTGGGAAGTTCCAAGACCCAATCCCACAACTTAACTTGTTTTAACAATTCTATAACCTTCTCTTCGTCAACGACATCCGAACCAAAAGCTATATTTTGCTCAATGCTTAGAGATGTTACAAAAGCATCTTGCTTTATATACCCTAGCTTGTTTTGCCAGCTTCGTTTTACTCGGGCAATTGGCAGTTTGTTGATTTGAATGTGTTGTTTGGGCAATTCATAGAAACCAAGAATCAAATTAACTAAGGTTGTCTTACCTGCTCCAGAAGGACCATATATACCAATAAAGTCCCCTTTATTAACGGATAGACTTAGGTCCTTAAACAGTACCCCTTCACTTTCAAATCCGAAATTTAAAGATTTAATTTCCAACGAGTTAAATGTATCTATTTCATGTTTTAATTCATCACTAACTTCATTTCTACCAGCTTTGGGTATAAGGTCTAAAATTGCTACAAACGAACTAAGTGTGTTTGCTCCCATAACAACTCTGTTTAAAGAAGGCAACAAACGAAAAGCGGCTGCAGCAAAAAGTGCCAACGTACTATAAAACCCAGCGGTTTGGTTAAAACCATAAAAATAAATCGCCATAATACATAGCGCTAGTACTGTTAGGAGCTCCATTAATCGCTGCGGTGCGGCGGTGCTAAACATTTGAACTTTTAGCCTGTTAGAGTACACAGTTTCTCGTACATCGCTTAATTGTCGCCTATACTGATTGCCGAGGTTGTATAAATTAATTTCAGAGTACCCTAAAACCGACTGTGAAACCAGTTCGTTTTGTTCTGCTAACCGTTCATTAATTATCTGTCCGCTATCCTTTAGTTTTTTTCGACTTATATAAAACAGTACAAGGGATTGTGGCAGCAATGCGATTACCAAGGCCAAAACCAAAACAGGCTTAATCACAAGTAAAACGCTAAAGGATACACACACAAAAGCCATTTCAGTTAACGCACTGATGGCGGGTAGTAGAACCAGATAGGGCAACGAGTTAGTAACCGTATTCACTTCCATTAACCGGTCAGACGTCAATATCTTTTTATGTGTATTAAGGTTTACATTAAAACTTTGGTTAAAAACACGATCTGAAAGGGAAGATGAAATGGCATATACCAATTTAAGTTGTAGGCGGTATGCGAATAGAGAAGCAATTGTTTTTAATGCAAAAAAAACAACCAGTGAGGCCAAAGCAATTCGGAAACGAGGAGTTACGCCGATAATTTTCCCTA
>JBLING010000215.1:0-4989 GCA_047639155.1 bacterium | reverse complement strand
CCCAGTCGTGCGTGTAATATATATATATATATTCTCCTATTAATAAAATAACAGCTGAATATAATAATGCATGCAATAATAATAAATATCGACGACGACGTACGATCGATCGCTCATTTTTATTTATTTATTCATAAATATTAATTAAAACATCATTAAAATTGCAACGGTCATATTTTCAAATAAAAGTTCGTTTTATTTTTAATAACTATTATAATAACAATAATAATAAAGTTTATAATAAAAATTACTATTATACATCCATATAATATCATCATCCCTCCGACTTCCGAATGTGGACCATCACTACGTTTCAATGTACTGACTGTTTCTTACCAAATTCCTTGTTTTATCTTCAAGTTGATACGGTTGACCCTCATTTTTACCGATTTCAATGTCAAAATGTTGGATGCAATACAAATTCCAAAAAAGCCTTTATTTTTATCTGTAGAATCTGCAACACATATAAACGTACCGCCACTACAAGGAAAGCTGTTAATCAGCACTGTCGTTCCAAAAAACACCAAGATGCAGTTTCTAATATCATGAATTCAATAATAGCACCCAACAACGACGATGATGTTGGGTCTGGTGATATATTTGTTCTAGAGAGTAATCACAGCGATAGTCCCGGCGCACCCTTAAATTCTAATGACTACCATTCAAGCCATAACGACAATGATTGCAATAATTCCTCTAACATTGATGATCAATTGGATGTAGATCGAAACAACCAGTGTCTCCCTACAGATCCATACACAATATGCTCTAATATGGATTACATATCCGCCCTCCATGATATACCCCCTCCCCTTCCTATTGCAATAGCACCACTCTTCAATGAGGAAGAGATGGATTACTTTGATGCATGTGTGAATCATGTTGGTCACAAGTTTGTCACCAACCAGGCAATGACTTTATTAACTAATGCATATGAAAAAGACGAGAAACCAGTGACGTCCCTGTATACGTTACTGCTTGCAAAGCTCTCCTTGGAAATAACTGGAAAGCAACGAGAAATTTTATCCACCCTGCTCTCGCATGTATATCATAGTGGTTCAGATAACAACTTACAAATATTTGTTCCATCCTGTGGCAATGATATTAGAAACAAGATTGTTGATGGTAGGCATTCAGTAAAGGAGAATCTTCCTATACCTAAAATTGTTCATTTTGATGATGGTTTCATTTATGTTTGTCTCAAATCCACCATCAAGCACCTATTTTGTTCAGAACGACCTCCCAATCCATTCATTCCGTTCTCACATTCGGTCCATGCCAACACCCGTCGCGGCAAAGAGCTTCTGAATCCTGAAGAAGTAGCTGGGAGTTTTACCAACTCCAATGGTGTCTACGACAACGGTGGCTATCCTATTTACCCTATCAAGTTGATGCCTTGGGCAGACGATTTTGAAGCTTTCAGTGTTGTTAAGAACAACGGACAATCTGTGCATGTTGCTTTCGTCACTATTGGTGCAATTGATGGTGATCATTCTGGAAGGTATACTTTTCTGCTTTGGATGGGTAACCAAAAATTATCCCCAACCCAAGTTGAACAACATTTTGCTGATCAAATAAATTCGATGAACAATAGTCCTTTCCTTGTTTTTAGTCGAGAACACAATTGCATTGTTGATGTGAAACCTAAACTTTACGCATTTCTTTGTGATCGACCCGATAAAAGCAAACGGCTACAACTGCTTAACGGAGGCAATACCCACGCATGCTGGTCGTATAGTGGCGAATATTACAATGCCATTGATCGCTCTGTTCTGTGCCAGTATTGCTTTTCCCAGCTGATGAAAAACGAAGCCATAGGTTCCGATGCCAGCACTCCTTGCAACATTTGCTACTCTCTTGATTTTGATTTGATGAAATATCTTCCTCACCCAGACTACCCGAAGGAAATGATTACTCCAGAAGAAAGACCGGTTGGTGAGGTCGCAACAGCTGTTTCACACCCTCTCTTATTACCTTTTAAGAAAATTACCATTGAAGGACTGAAGGCTGCATGTCGAGTTGGGTTTGCACAAATAAAAAACAAGTTGTGGAGCCAAAAGCAACTACTACGTTATCTCCGATGTGAGGGAATTAATGAAGATTATTCCATGCTAATCTATGCCAATGGATCCAATGCTGCTCTGATCTCTCTTGATTTTCCAACCCCTGCAGCAGTGGCAGAGCTTCTACTGGCTAATCCGGCATCTTTTGAGTTACCGCCGTTTCCTCCTTTGTGGGGCATCGAACAGAATTTCACCCCCGACATTTTCATTGATTGTCCGATGCATTTACTTTTTCTCGGCACATATAAATCCCTTAACAAACACCATTTACCCAAATTCCTTACCACCATTTCCAAAAAAAGCACTGGCATTCAATTTATTAATGTAAAACTTCATTATGTAATGCAAGAGTTACCAAAGTACCTTGACCAGTCCAAGGTTCACTATTTGCCCCTTCACCCTACATGCGGGGGCTCTGACATGAATTATGGCAAATGGTTATCCAAAAATTGGATTTCGCACCAACGTGTGTCCAAGTGGATACACGCTGATCTTCAATCTTATGGTAGGCATAGTACCATAAGTTCAACCATTTCTGGCAAGAGCTTTTTGACATACAGTCTAAGCGAAATTCGTCGGTGGTGCAGTACTAGGGCCATACCTTTTCCGGTTGAGCTGAAGAAAGTTGCCCAAGCCCGCACCTGGTTTGTTAATGCATTGTCGAGTTATGATAAGTTGTTCCAACATTACACAGAAGACGATATTCTGAAATATATCAGTCAGCTTGATAACCTTAACGACCTAGAAGGGAAAACTTATAGCGAAGTCCAGCTTATGACATCGACGGATTTAAAGATTTGGTTCGGTACGTTTGTTCAAATAAGAAAAGAATTTCCTCCCGAGATTCAACCTAAATTTGATGTTGATTCAGTCAGGGGCGACATCCAGGATTTGATATCCCTGCATCATTGTATTGTCTCCCGTGTGATGCACGGCTGCACTGGATTATCCGTAGGCCGGCATGTGAAAATGTACCTTACTATTTTTCATCGTGTTGACAAAGCAATGGGGGGTAGTAAAACCAAAGCGGCGGTAGTACATCAGATGAATCTCATTACCATGCTAAACTTGGAACCAACCATTAATCGGTTTGGACCTCTTCGCTACCTTTGGGAAGGTGGTGGTATGGGCGAAGGTAGCATACCAAAAGTGAAACAATTCATTTACGATATGAAACCTAATTTTGCACGAAATGCCGCTGCATCCAATCTTCAAAAATTGTCCATTGAAAATTTGTTGTTTTCTGCATATAAGGAGGTGCAGAAAGAAATGCTTAGTAACAAACAACAAGAACTCGACCAACATTCGCTCCGCCTGCTGCAAGCGGTAAGTAAAACAGTCGAGAAAGAAGCCAATAGGAACGGTTGCTCAGATAGTTTCATAGGTTCCACAAAACATGATGAGCCCTTTTCTGGATTAGACCAAGGTGGAGAGATAGCTTCGATTTACCTTACACATGAACATACTCCGCAATACTGCCCTGTTGCCCGTGGTGATTTGGTCGTTCCGGTTGTAATTGATGTTCAAGACAACACTATCTTTATCGTAGTAAAAGGTGGCATGCTAGTCCAGGTTAGTTTGTGTCTCCAAGACCCCAAAAATATTCTTGACGGCACCTTCCTTCATGCACAAATGCTGACCACCGGTAACATTGCATGGTCCACAAAACAAAGACGCAATTTAGTTTGCGGTTTGATGCTGCGGCATCCGGATTTCAACCAACATTACTACACAGTAGCTATGAACTGGATGGAGGCAGCTGTGAGCCAATTGGGTCTGTTGTCGTTTATTCTCCCACGGTTTAGGGGGGCTACATACGAAGATGGCGAGGATGAAAAATCTGCAGAGTACTTCCTGAAGAACAACAAAGCCACTAATAATAATTCCAACGAGCCAATGCGAGACGTATGACCCGTTTTCTTTCTAGAAATAATAATGAAGTTGCTTTTATTATTTTGGTTTTGGAAAATAAACTGTATTATTTTATAATATTTTAAAAGAACATGGATACATGCAGAGATAGAATGGTGATTGTAATGGGTAATAATAATAACGGTAAGATTGCCGACTGAAAGGAATAATGCAGTATGTTAAAACCCAAACAGCAAACTTGATTTTTGTTGATGGGATGGGAAAGATTCTTCAACCTGGTTGATATCTATTGTTTCCATCAATTGATCCAGAGATGGGAATTCTTGAGCAGATCCATAGCATATTTCAATCCCAAGAGCAGTTGCTACGTCTACCGGGGCCAGTAAGGGCTCACCAACCATCTCCCACATTGTGCACAAACTGTTTGTTGGAAGGTTAACCACCTTTCCGTCCGCAAAATGAACAGAATACTCGGAATCTACTTCCACAATCAGAATCTGATCATTGCGATGTACATCCACAAATGTAGAGTCTGCAGTTGTTGGTGAAATCAGGCGGTATATTTTGCAAAGAAGGTTTTCAATTCGCGAGATTTCCCATATGTCTCCATACCTGTTCTGCAAGTATGTCTGGATGGTTGTCAAGGTTCTCCTTCCTGCCACTCCTGACCATTCAAGATTTGGGTAACGCTCTTCAAAGAACTCAAGTACGCGACCCTCCATACCGGTGTAAGTTCGCAACCAAGAAGGTATGCAACCTAGCGACGAAAGTACCGCAAATTGATGTTTTGCGGCGAGTGGACCCATTCCGTGTACGGTTTGCTGAAAGAGACCGGAACAGCAATCATAAATTTCGCTCAAACTGCGTAGGGGTGGTTTCGTTGGTGCCCTCTTCCAAATGAAAAGGCAAACAACTAATTTGTTCACAGCGCATTCAATCCATTCAGTAGGGGAAGGAAGAGTTTCCAGAACTGGATGCTGCTTGTAACAGTTGAACCGATACACGCCCAACTTCATTTTTTTCCCTTTACTTGGTCTCTTTTTGGCATAGTATT
>JBLING010000214.1:0-5000 GCA_047639155.1 bacterium | reverse complement strand
CGGGTAGTCATTTGGAAAAGTTTTATCATCCGTCTGCCAATACCGAATACTGTCGTCAATTTCAACCACATCACTCTGACAGACAGCATCATTCAATAGCACTGCATTTAAAGAGAATCCAACTGTGATTCGCTCCGTACTTGTCACTTGACAATCTTCCATATTGCTTAAATACAAGCTAGGATTCATGCCTCCAGATGCGTTAGTTAGGACTGTATCTTTTTTACCATTGTTTGTTTCAACAATGGCATCGGTGTAAATATGTCTCCAAACTCCTGGAATCGTGTCAGTGCCAATTATCGCCGTGTCAAAACCTTGAATTGTTGAATCTCTAAAGTGAAGAATTAAAGATACCTCAACTGAGTCTTTTTTAGAACCATCTGTATATCGATATCGTTTTCCGCCTTTTTCGAAAACCAAACCACCTGCTGATTCTCTGAATTCTCGAGGAACAAAAAATTGAGAAAGTCCAGTGGTATCTAAGCACGTGCCAATATATTTATACATTTCATTTTTCGGAATTGGTTGAACCAACATTCCAGGAGCATTGTCTCTATAGACCGGTATACCTATGCAATCCAACCAATAGTCTTTGATTATTGCCGTAACTATAGTATCCAATACAACATCACCGTACACATCGTCATATTCATGACGCACAACATAGTTGTACAACCAGTTTTCCCCTTTATACACCACATCTTTGTCATTTCGATTGGCACTTGGTCCTGTATATTTTTCTAGGGATTTAAACTCCTCGTAATACATATCAATATGCTCTTGGTCTCCCCAATTCCAACGCAAATGCTTAATCCCAGATTGCAGTTTCTTATTGGGTTTAATGTATACTGTGTCCCCTTTACAGAATGATGTGGTCGTTTTTCCTCCTAAAACCTCAAATCCTGCATGCAATACATTGAAGTTTAAAAGGTTATGATACCAAGCCGTGTCTAAACAAGTTGGTGGTTCACCGTTGCTTCCGAGCGGTCCGTTCCCCACAATCAATCCAACTGAATTCACTTTTTTCGTCGTGTTTGCCCCAAGCTCACCTTGGGTAAATCCCTTGACAAATTGTTGCGGGATTGCTCCTGCAATATCAGATGGCAGTACAAAGGGTATAGGAGAACCGGGAGCAGGAGGCGCTAAAATACCACCTAAATTTGAGACAATAAAGTTGTTTGGATTTGCTGCTGAATCAAAATTGACTGCAAAATAGGGTTGGCCGCCAGTGTTTAAATCGAATGTGATGTAATGATTCAAGTTATTGCCATCAATAGGACACAAATTACCGGATTGGATTGTCATTCTAGACGCGTCAGGTTCAATACCTACAATGTCGACATAGTCGATAGATTCGAAGCCAGAAATGGTGTCTTTTAGATACAAATTTGCTAGATAATTATGCGAAATCGTTTTGCGAAATATATACCTGTGTAACGCTTTGCTGTTGGTATCTACCAAAACGTTGTCGCACTTGCCATTGGATGCGGTCACATGATAAAACGTGTCGTTACGCGCGAAATACTGATTGTAGTAGACAGAGTCCCAATTCTGATATTTGTGCACTGGAAGGTTGTCTGTGCTGTAGTTGCAGTTTTTTCCGATGTTGATGTTCAAGTTGGTTGATGTTGTGCATTGGTCGGCGTATTTGTCCCCAAAGTTCCAAAGTCGAAATATCTGCTTCCCCATCAACCGACTGCTTTCATGTGAAGCAGACGTAATGGCTGTTTGGTCACCACTCTTTGTTGTTTCGTTGTAATTGAAAACAAAACGTTTCTCGCTATTGACGGTTACTACAGAATCTTCGTTAGTTGGGCTTGCATCGTTCCTCCAAAAGCTTGAATTATTGGTAAAATGGACTGTATCTGACAACTTACACTGGTATTTTTCCTTTTCCTTTATTCGATTATATGGAGCCTCAATAACGGCCAAAGGTCCTTGGATAAAAACGGTGTCAAACACAGTTCTATCGCAAGGACCATACACTATCCTAATCGATATCATTTTAGGCCCAAGTGAACTATATACATGGGACGGTATCCAAGTTTGATCGTTGGTGTTTTCTGGGCCGCTAATTGGGTCACCAAAATTCCACAAAAAGCGTGCTCCTACAATTGGTCCATATAATTGTTTAAATGAAACCGCTTCATGTGAGGCAAAAGTGTCTTTGTCGCTCAGTATTTCGGGATTAAATCCAAAATTAGTAGCCGCTGATTTGTAATTGTATTTAACCTTACAACCCTTTTTTGTTGTTACCGAGAGTGAGACATTGAATGTGCCGTATTGGGTATACTTCTTTTCGATTACGCCATCCTTTTTAACACCTTCCCAATAATCCAAATTGGTATTGGAATCACCACAGACTATTGTAGAGTCACCAAAATCCCAACAAAAAGTAGCGATACGGTTAAAATCAACTGTACTCTTATTTGTTATTGTCGCTTTCGTTGAATCACATCCAACTGGTCCATTGGAAGAAATGGAAATATGCACCTTTGGGTATACCTGCATGAAATTGTAATAGGTACGAATAGAAGTACAACCGTTTTTGTCTATAGACGTCACCTTAAGGTTGATGCTGGCTCCAATTGGATCTATGATGGTGTGGCAAAATGAATAAGGATAACTGGGTGTGTCCACTTCATGCTTGTATCCGTCACTAAATTCATAAATCTGTTGTTTTGTGCTCTGGACGGGTGTTGTGAAATCTGTAAAACAAAACTCGTTCTGAGCAAAACATTGAACGGTGTCATTTATCATCTATTTTAGGGCTTGCTTTAATATCTACAGTAAAAGTTTTGCTACAGGTTCCCGCCACACCTGACGCCTCAAACTTAATTCTATGCTTACCTGGGACCGAAAAGTAAAACGATGGATCTCTTTTTTGGGAAGTGCCTAATGTTCCAAATGTCCAGTCATATGTGGTAAACCCAGGTGCGTTTGCCTTAAAAAATATAGCTGAATTCGCGCAGAGATTGCTTGAATCGTAAGTTGGATTGCACTGGGAAAATCCACTTGAAACACTTAAAAAAACAAACAGAACAACAGCAATCGGTTTAATCAGTTTGGTCATAGGGCCTCGTTTAGTGTTTAGACGACATTCAACAGCCTAACGTTGCATGTCGTCATAGTTTATTACAACACAATCTTTTCCCTTATGGTCGATTTGCCATTATGCGTGGTTATTTCAGCGGTATAAGCGCCACGTTCAATGTATAAGACGCACTATCCGTTTTATCGTTTTTCACAACAACACGATACATGTCTACAGCTTCAATATTTAGCTCCTTACCGTTCTCTAGCTTAAAATCTGTCAATGTTACAACCGCTTCTTCGTCTTCGGAATCCATGATTGACGTCACTTTTACATTGTCTAAACTATTGTTTGTATTCAAAATTCTCATGGGTTTCCCGTTGTTATAAATGACGTCTACACCACTTGGTTTAACTCCTGTTCGCGAAAACAACAAACTCCCATCTTTATGCGCATAATGCCATTAATGCAAGTCTGAGCACCTCGTTAAACTTGTTTTAATGTTTAAGTTTTCAGTACTGGCTAACACGTCTGGCAAATGATCGCTATTAAAAATGTGTTGAACAAAAACGGCCACAAAACCATTGCTAAATTGACTGTTTGTTAATTCAATTATTTCGCTCGGTTTGTCTATGTTTTCAATCTTATAATCACATACCCCGTTTGGATAAATCGTGCTAGGAGACTTATTGGCTTTCGAATGGTTTTGTTTTACTACCGCTAGTCTTTGAGCAGATAACTGGGCGTTTTTAGTGATATCAACTTCCCCTAAACTACCTGACAACGAAGCTGTTGCCACAAAATACAAGTGATTGCCATTGAAGTCATGTGCATCAATTCTTGGTACGTCATAATTTACAACCAATTGTATTTCTTCTTGGGGGAATTTCGGATCCATAATGGTGATGGTATCGATGTCAGCAACTTTCATGAATGCCCTTGTAACTTCAATCGGGAACACATCATGCCCGCCTAATTTCCGATTGAGATCGAACGTTAGATATATACCCAAAACATTCAACGAATCATCTGTTTGTTCGTCATAAAAATCTTGTGCCACTTCCTTCACGTATCCTTTTATTAATCCATAGTTCAGCGCATTGTTTTGATTTTTGAAGTTGTTAATCTGCGTATTCCATCCTTGCTGAACCGTCGTTAAATGACCCGAGAATTGATACAACTGAACAGCTCCAAGCATTTCTTCAACGTCCCACGTAAACTTTGTGGCATTGTAGTCGGATAACGTGTTCACTTTAGATATTTTATTGAACCGATTGTTAACCTTCGCTGTATCGCTAAAAAACTGCCCGGTAATGAATGAAACACCGCTACAAAAACCACTAAAAGAGTCCGTCGTTAAATTGAGCAACCTACTAACTTCTTTCAACCGATAACGTCCATTTATATAGCAATTGCTCGCCTTTAGCCATCACATATGACGTCAATGAGGGTGATTGTGTTCCATTTAACAAGGCATTTCTTGTATCATTATTTAGCCCATGTACTTTACTGCTTTTTTATAGATCGAATTTGTATCATTCTTATACCGATCGCTAATTCGATAATTATTTCTCATGGTATCCGTTTGAAATACGCTAGAGTAGTTGCCCCATTTTGTAACATGCTTAGAGATATTAAAGTCTTTAATTCTCATGCCCTTCATCGTTGCAAAAAAGGCATACGTTTCCTTGTTTGCTAAAGTATAGGTACCAACGATATCACCGTTATTATTAATTCCTTTTACAGACTATCCTCTTGCCGACTTTAAAGGAAACTTCCCCCCATATAACTGGTTTTCTCGCTAAACGGCAGATATTTACCAACCGTTCCCTGCCACAACCCGTTTGGGTCTTTGTACTCAAGTGCCATAAAATTTGAAGCGTTAATATCATTCAAAATCGTACCTGGGATACCATACTTCACAACATGGTCTACAACATTAAACTTACTGCCGGCATGGTATACA
>JBLING010000213.1:0-5010 GCA_047639155.1 bacterium | reverse complement strand
AGAGAATGGCATAAAGTATGCTGGTAAAAGATGGAAACAAAATAACTATACTTATAAATTGGTAGACGTCTGAGGTAAAAATGAAATCTATTAACACACACACACAAACTATTAAAAAATCCACCATCTCTGTATGTATTGCAACTGCTTTAGGGTTGACTGCATCTGGGGTTGCATTCGGCCAAGAATCAGAATCAGAAGTTGAAGCTGAAGAATCAATTGAACTAATTAGAATTACTGGTTCGCGGATCCCATCAGATCCAAATGTCTCATCAACAGTACCTTTGCAGTCTATTAACCAAAAAGATATCAGAAATTCGGGCGAGTTGAACTTAGCAGATATAGTGAACGATATTCCTGCGCTTGTTTCTTCTCTAACGGCAGAAAACTCAGTAACGGGTGGCAACGCATTGAACCTTCGAGGTTTAGGTGACGAAAGAACTCTAACACTAGTCAACGGTAGACGACATGTCGCTGGCTTTAGAGGCAGCGCAGCGGTTGATATTGGCACTATTCCAAGAGCCTTAGTGGAACGTGTAGAAGTCACGACTGGTGGTGGATCAGCAATTTATGGTGCCGATGCAGTTTCAGGTGTGGTTAACTTCATACTCAAGGACGACTTTGAGGGAATGCAGTTTGATTTACAGTCCGGGAAGCCTTTAGACAGTGGGGGCGAGACTTTTGGTGTTGACCTATTATTAGGTAAAAACTTTGACGATGATAAAGGTAACATTGTCTTCACTGCTACGCTAGAAAGAGAAGATTCATTAACATATGGCGAACGAGACTGGTCTAGAGATAATGGTATTGCATCAGTTGAACCAAGGGCAAATCCTGATGGTAGCGCGAATGCATCACCACGTGCGGTAATAAATGATCCTAGATTTTGGTTAACCTCGCAGGAAGGCTCAATTGCACCTACTTTTGGCGGACGTGATGTCACTTATGTTGATTTAAATGGCAATGGTATTGCTGATTGTCAAGAGTCTGAAGGGGGGCGAACTGGCTTTCTAGCGGGTTGTTGGGTAACTAATCCAGACGGCTCGGTTCGAGTAAACACAGATGGCACCATTTTGAATGGTTTATGGGGCATTGGTGGCGACGGCGGTAGAGTAAATCTTAACCGTGATACGTTATTCCCTGCTACTGACAAAGCTGTGTTTAATTTGAATGGAAAGTATGATGTGTCAGATGATCTGGTTGCTTTTTTTGAAGCGAAGTACGTTAAAGCCGAATCAACTAGTTTTAGCGAGCTTGACACTTTTTATGACACGTTATTCATTCCATCAGACAACCCATATATACCATCGGAACTTGGGCCAGTACTCGACCAAACAGGTGGATTACTATTAACTCAAGATCCAGTCGATTTTAGTGACAACAATCCCTCTACATTTACCCGAGAAACTCAGCGCATTGTCGCAGGGGTCGAATGGTTTGTTACTGATGACCATTTGGTAGAGTTGTCCATTAATCATGGTAAATTCAAAAATACCACAGAAGAGACAGGACTTTATTTAGACAGAGTGTTTGCGGCGCTTGACGCAACCACTGCTCCTGATGGAAGTATTGTGTGTCGTTCTGATTTAGATTCTTCTTCTGCATATGAAATTGATTATTTTACTGCTGGAAATGGCTACGCTAATGGTGGCTATTCTAGCGATAGGTATTACTCGTTTACGCCAGGTGATGGACAGTGCGCACCACTGAACCCATTTGGAACCTATTCTGCAAGTAAAGCTGCGCAAGACTTTGTCACATCTCAACTAAAAGATGTCCTGGAAATTGAACAAACGGTTGTTTCTTTGGTTTCAAGTGGTGAATTTGAAGTTCTAGATAACCTATTAGACGGACCGATTGGTTATGCCGCTGGTTTAGAGTATAGAGAAGAGTCAAGTGACAATAGGTTAGATTCAATAACTCTGGGTATACTACCTGAGGGTTCTTCTTTCACTTCTGGCGTTCTAGTCAGTGAAGTTGACCCGTTCTTATCTTCTTACACAAGTATCGATAATACCCAGCAATTTGACACCTCTGGTGAGTATGACGTCACGGACGCCTTTCTCGAGGTTCGTTTGCCAATATTCTTTGACCGAGAATTTGCTTATGAGTTTACTATTGATGGAGCCATACGCGTAGCTGATTATTCCACAGTGGGTAACGCAACTACTTGGAAGCTTGGTTTTGCTTATAGTCCAATCGAAGACCTAAATTTTAGAGCCACAATATCAGAAGCAGTTAGGGCGCCAAATATCTCGGAATTGTTTGATCCTAGACTCCCGATTACAATTTCTGCAACAGCGGACCCATGTGATCCTGGAAATGTTGCTTCTGGCACAGCTTCACGCCAAGCTAATTGTATCTCTTCGCTGCAAGCTGCAGGTGTTGCCTCTGGTGATATTCTTGATGCAGACGGTAACTATGTCTGGGTGAATCCGCTAACTGGAAGGTTTGCTGGTACCTCTGGTGGTAACCCAGAACTGGATGTCGAGACTGCAGAAACGATAACTGTTGGTGTGGTTTATCGTCCGAGTTTTCTTGAAGGCTTAACAATCACTGTTGATTATTGGGACGTACAGATTGAAGATGCAATTTTAGCTGTTGGTTCAGGTGATATTCTAGATGGTTGTTTTGACTCAGGTAATTTCCCAGCACTGGGGTTCTGTTCACAATTCTCAAGACGAGCTGATGGCGGATTAAATGACCTTACCACTGGTCAAATTAACTTTGCACGTCAAGAAGCTGAAGGTATCGATTTTTCTGTAAATTATACTTTTATTTTGGGTGAGGATACGTTTGGTGCAAATCTTGTAGGTTCACATCAAAAGACACTTGATAACTTTTTTAATCCACTTGATTTAACTGACGTAAACCCCGAAATTGGAGAAGTTCAGTTACCAGAAACATCTGGTAATCTTGAATTGAGTTGGGAGCGAGGTCCTATTAGTGTTGCACTACAGACGACTTATCAGAGTAAGCAGTCAGTCGATGAAATTGAACTTGTACGTGGGTTGAACGGTAATTCAGCGCTGTATGGCGCCAACGGATTTTTCGAGGAATCGTACATTTTTGATATAAATGCAAGTTATCAGTTTGATGATTCACTTAATATTTATGGTGGTATTAACAACATAGCTGACGAACAGCCCTATGCTACGCAAACAGCATGGCCGATAGGTCCAAGAGGACGGACTGTGTTTGTAGGCTTGAGCTACTCCCTTTAATTAAGTTGTAACAGGCATACTGGATGTATGAAATGAATTTATGTTGAATACATCCAGTTTATTTTTCTTAATTTTCTTAAACTCAGAAATCACGGTTTCTGTAATTGAGTATTATCACAAGCTTCAAAGTCTTGCCTTAAAGAAATAAGGTGGCCGCTTTATTGTGTCACTCTAATATTGTCTCTATACCCGCGTCAGGGACACCCCTTAGGGTGGACGCACGGGTTACTCGACTATTTTGCTCGTGTACTTGGAAAGACCTTTCAGTAGGTATTCAAACTCGTTATCAAAGCAAACAACTACTTCGGTTTGTAGAAATACAAGACTTAGCTGATTACGGGAATGTGATACAACAAGATAAAAGTTATGTTACTAACCTAACCTTTAATTACGCTGCCAGCGAAAACGTTGATGTATATGGTGGTGTTAACAACATCACTAACGAAAAACCTTTTATTACTAACTATGCATATCCTGCAAGTATTAGAGGACGGTTTGCCTTTTTCGGTATGAATTACAGAATGTAATTCCATCTTAATAGTATAAGTAGCAACAAAGCCAGTTGTTAACGCAACTGGCTTTGTTCATTTAAACCATCTTAGTTCTTCAAGTGGACAACCTAAACATCATTTGGCTTGTTCAAGTTTGATTTAGTTGTAAATACTCAATCAGCCGTGCTGAAACAAAAGTAATGATAGCTGTACCAAGCGATAATGTATTAGTTAACTTTTGAATATTCGCCTAGTAACTCAGCTCGCCTAAGGTCAGTTTAACGCGTGTATGGTTTCACAAGTGCTGTAACGCCAAGGTGATGCAAATAAAGCATTACTGCTTACTCCACACAAACTCATTATCACCACTGATTTAACCAGAGGTGTTAATCATGGCTGTCATTAATCCATTGGGACAGTTTGTAGACAAAGTAAACCAATATTCTACTTGGCTGAGTTCGAAGCTCTTGACGTGGGTATCTAGATGCAAAGTCAGACTTGCCGACACTACGGGTATAGAAGTGCTTCATACAGACGGTAAAATGGCTACATGTTTTTAAAAAACCGACTAAAACGCAAAATCACATTGGTAGTTACATGAAGCAGCGATGGCGCTTTTAGCGGAGTCGTGCATTGGATTTATTGTAGGGATTAATTTACCGAGTGATAAGTTGCCTTTGATTAAGTGTATGGACTTAAATTACGTCAAACGTACCACTGATGGCACGGGAATTAAGCTAATAGAATGCGAGATGATTTGGATGTGGGTTACAAAAAGGTTACGTTAGTTTATATCGCAATTTTTTTGTGATTTATAGAGGTCTGATTTAGTTTTAAGACTAATTAGGAATATGACGCATTTGAATTAAAAAATTCACACAAAAATAGTTGACAGATTTTGAATATAAATTATAAAACAAGGTAAAAGAGACGAGAATAATAATTTAGCTAACGCTTAGTATCCGTCTTTTATTAAACCAATGATCATAAATATTGTTTACCTATTTTTTGTGGGGGTTGTAATGGTGAAATTTACTAGAGAGTTGTTAGTCAACCGTATGTTCAGCGATACGAAAAATTATCCTTATGGTTTTTCCCGTTCTGGAGATTTTTCAATCAGTGAAAGTAAAGCGTTATCTGAATATGGTTGTTTAATTGCAGCTTTGGTCGATGGTCAGATTGAATCCCAGAACATTGAGGATGATGGGTTGTTGGCTGCCGCTTTTGGCAAAAAAGAGCCTGAAGGATTGGCAGAAAAAGCTTGGGTTAAATATCAAAAACAAATAAACCGATAT
>JBLING010000212.1:0-5052 GCA_047639155.1 bacterium | reverse complement strand
TTGGTGTTTTAAAGTTTAAAGATAAATACAATCTTTTAGAGTTATAAAGTTTGATAGCGTTTTTTGTTGCTTTTTTTGCTTGGTTGATTGAGGCAAAGGTTTGGTCAAGGTAAAACTCATCTTTTAAAATACCGTTCACTCTCTCTGCCAAGGCGTTTTCGTAGCAGTGATTTTCTTCGGTCATGCTGATATCGTTTTTTTTTCTTTTGAGCGCACTCGTATATACATTGCTACAATATTGTATTCCTCTGTCGGAATGATAGATTAACCCTTTTGTGTTTTTGTTGTGATAGGTCGCCTTTTTAGGTGCTTTTAAGCACCCAGCTAGTTCGAGTGTGTCGCTGAGATCATACCCAACAATTTTGCGAGAATACATATCTGTAATCAATGCTAAATAACAAAAGCCATTTATGGTTCTGATGTATGTGATATCGGAAGCCCAAACTTGATTGGGGTGTGTTATTTTGATGCTTTTTATGATGTTTTTGTACTTGTAAAAACGGTGATAAGAGTTGGTAGTTCTACAAGAGTATTTTTGCGTTTAATAAGCAAGTTGTTTTCTCTTAAAACGTTGAACAACTGATCTCTGCCAATGGTTATGTGTAGATTGTCAAAATCCATTTTTAATGATTTTAGAAGCTTCCTAGTCCCCTCCCTTGGGAGTATCTTTCTGCTGTTTTTAACCAACATTACTACCTTTTCATTTACTATGTTTTGTTTCGTGAACCTCTTTTGATACTTGTAAAATGCGTCACGTTTTAAGTTAAATCCACCGCACACTTCGTGTATACTGAAAGAGTGCTTGAAATCTTTGTTATGTATACTAATCATCAAGGCTTTATGTTTAAGTTTTTTTTTAATTCTTCAACACTTTTATAGGCTATATTTTTAGCAGCGACTTCAAGATAAGAGTCGTCTACAAGCTTCGCTAAATCCTTTTTGATAAGGAGGGTTTTAAGCTGTTCTATTTCTTTTTTTAGGGCTTTGAGCCTGCTGGTTTCATCGATGTTTTCCACGAGTATGCGACTGTTCATTAAGTCTTTCCTGTCATACTTTCTGATCCATTCATTAACGGTGGATGGGTTTACCCCATACAGATTTCCGAGCTTCTTCTTGGAATATTTTCCGGTACTAAGTTCGTCTAAAACTTTGAGTTTAAAACTCTCACTGTAGCGTCTAACTACTTTGTCATTTTGATACATATACATTGTTTTAAGTGTATACATATTTCAGGACGGGTCAAAATTAGCCACACCGGTTTTGTGTATGGTTAGTTGCGTGTTTCAGCAACTAATTTAGTAAACAAAAACGAACGCGAGAAAATTCCGAAGGAATTTTCCAAATAGGCACTTGCCAGAGCAATTAAATATACACGTTGTTGTACCTAGTTATTATTTTCAATAATCAGAGTCAGATTGCTGTCATACTCATGTCTTATTGAATGCAAGATAAAGAAAGGCTAATACTTATCTTTGCCTAATAAATAATAATATTCTATAATATAATGAATACAAATACAATTAATTTAAGAGATATTAAAAAATTGAGATTAGAACGTCATTGGTCCCAAGACCAATTATCAGAAATGAGTGGATTAAGTATAAGGACAATTCAAAGAATTGAAAATGGAGAAAATGCAGGTTTAGAATCTTTGAAATCTTTGGCGGCAGTTTTCGAAATAAATATTGCAGATTCAGATAAGAAAGAAGAAATAAAACAGATTAGAAAAGAAGAAGGGTACGTTCAAAATCTGAAAGGGTTTTATAAACTTTTAGCGATTGCTTTATTGAGTTTATTAGTTCCGTTTATTCTTGCCGTTAACGATTCATCTCTTTGGAGTGTTTTTTTATGGATATTACTTTCTTGGGGAGTTTTACTTGGAATTTATTCTCTTAATATTTTTGATTTCTTTGGAGAAGAATGGAAACGAAAAATGGTTAACAAGAAATTTAAAAAGAAGTAACGGGTCATAATTAGCCCCAACGGTGTTAAAACACTTACCGTAATTCTTAGTGTTTTGTTCTCAGCTCATTTTGCTTCTGCCCAATCTTGTGGCAGTATCGATTTAGGAAATGATGTTGAAGTGTGTTCTGGCAGCTCAGCAAAACTTACAACAACCGAAGACTTTAAATTATCCGGATATTTGGACGGCCTACTCGCATATAGAAGAGTCGTTTCCAATCCTTCCTACGCGCTGGGTGCTCCGAATGGCAGTGGAGCTTATTTCTGTAGAGGAAATTCTGGTACGTATACAGGAGCCGTATGGTCAGTACCTTGTAACCTGCTTTCAGGCACAAAACTTAAAATTCGCATTAAAGTTCCTTTCGGAACTGCCTACCTTAAATTGTTTGGGGCGAAGGATGATTATGCATATTCTTCGGACTACACATGAACAGCGTGTAAGTACGTTTCATGTAGTTCTTACCAAGATATTTGTGTGACCACGAACGGAGAATATAATATTTTAAAAATTATTGACAAAGGATGTTCTCCATTTAAGATTGATGCAATCACATTCGAAAAAACGTGTACAGCTACATATTCATGGCATACAGGAGCGACATCAAAATCTTTGACAGTTAGCCCTAGTTCAAACACAACATATGTATTAACAGCATCTTTATGTGGTAACACGTTAAAAGATGCTATGGATGTTTAACGACGTACAAATGTGGAGAAGACACTGCAACGGCTTTTATCGCTTTTGGTGGACCAGTACCTGTAACATGGTTAGACTTTACGGCAGTAGTGATTGGAAACAATGACGTTGAACTTAATTGGTCGACAGCTTCGGAAGAAAATAATAGCCACTTTGTTGTGGAGAGATCTGTCGACAGTGAAAACTTTATGGCAATCGGACAATTGGTTAACGGCGCTGGAAATGCTACAAGCATAAATGCATATAGTTCATTTGATTTAAACGTGCCTGTAGGAGCTTTATACTATCGCATTAAGCAAATTGACTTTGATGGACAATTTGACTAGACAGAAGTGAGATTAGTGCAAATTATGGAGAAACGTTCAATTGTTGTTTATCCTAACCCTGTGAGAAATCAAATAAATATTCAGGTGAATGGTGCCAACGGTGAAGTTGTGAAAATTTCCAACTTAGCTGGTCAGCAATTGGGTACTGCGATTACCTCTCATGGAGGCTTTGCTAGCATGGATGTGTATGATTATCCAAACGGTCTATACTTTATCACAATTGAGTCTAACTTACATACTGAGGTACGTAAGATATTGATACAGAAATAACTAAAATACGAACTATTGATTTTGAAAGGCCCCAGCATTTGTTGGGGCTTTTTTTTAGGCATAAAAAAAGCCCCAATTTTAACATTGAGGCTTTAATATTTTAGTTACTTGCGGTTAAGCCAGAACAATAATCTTATTCTTTAAGACTTCAACAATTCCGCCATCCACTTCAAAATCTTTAACACCTTCTGCAGTTTTTACGCTAAGTGTACCTTTTTCAAGGCTAGAGATAATAGCTGCGTGATTGTTTAACGTTTCAAACTTCCCTTTTGAACCCGGAAATTTTACCGATATAACGTCGCCTTCGAAAAGCGTTTGATCTGGTGTAATTAATTCTAAGTACATATGGATTAACTTACTTCTTTTAACATTCTTTCTCCAGCTTCAATTGCTTCTTCGATGCCACCTTTCAAGTTAAAAGCAGCTTCTGGATACTGATCTAATTCACCATCCATAATCATATTGAAACCTTTAATCGTGTCGTTAATATCTACCAAAACACCTTTTAGCCCAGTGAATTGCTCAGCAACGTGGAATGGCTGAGATAAGAAACGTTGCACACGTCTTGCTCTGTGTACCGCTTGTTTGTCTTCTTCAGACAATTCATCCATACCCAAAATTGCGATGATATCTTGTAACTCTTTGTAACGTTGTAATAACATCTTAACACGTTGAGCAGTGTCGTAATGTGCATCTCCTAAAATATCCGGAGTAAGAATTCTTGAAGTCGAATCCAATGGGTCTACCGCTGGGTAAATACCGAGCGATGCAATTTGACGAGACAATACTGTTGTTGCGTCCAAGTGAGCAAAAGTAGTCGCTGGAGCAGGGTCAGTTAGATCATCCGCAGGTACGTAAACAGCTTGTACTGATGTAATTGAACCTCTATTCGTTGAAGTAATACGTTCTTGCATTACACCCATTTCAGATGCCAATGTCGGTTGGTAACCCACCGCTGAAGGCATACGTCCAAGTAGTGCTGATACTTCAGAACCTGCTTGTGTAAATCTAAAGATATTGTCAACAAAGAAAAGGATATCTCTTCCACCAGATTCTTCATCACCATCACGATAATATTCCGCAATACTCAATCCAGATAAGGCAACCCGTGCTCTTGCACCTGGAGGCTCATTCATCTGACCGAATATAAACGTCGCTTTTGATTCTTTTAATTTCGATTTATCGATTTTGTTCAAATCCCATCCACCTTCTTCCATGGATTTCTTGAATTCATCACCGTAATTGATAATTCCCGATTCGATCATCTCACGCATCAAGTCATTTCCCTCACGCGTTCTTTCACCAACACCAGCAAATACCGATAATCCATCGTATGCTTTGGCAATGTTGTTAATCAATTCTTGAATCAATACTGTTTTACCAACACCAGCTCCACCAAACAAACCAATTTTGCCACCTTTAGCATAAGGCTCTAACAAATCGATTACTTTGATTCCTGTGAATAATGTTTCAGTAGAAGTAGAAAGATTTTCATATAATGGTGGGTCTGCGTGAATCGCGCGGCCGTTTGTGTTGTCAACTTCCTCTATACCATCGATCGCTTCTCCAACAACGTTGAACAAACGTCCTTTAATGGCCTCACCAATCGGCATTTTGATTGGAGCTCCTGTATCCGTAACCTTCATGCCTCTAACCAATCCTTCAGTTGCTTCCATCGAGATGGTTCTAACTCGGTTTTCACCAAGGTGCTGCTGCGTTTCAAGAATAAGTCTTCCGCCGTTTTCTAGTGTTACGTGAAGCGCGTTAAGAATCTGTGGAGGAGTTGAACCTTCACCT
>JBLING010000211.1:0-5088 GCA_047639155.1 bacterium | reverse complement strand
CCTTCCCCCAGTTTTATACGCAAAAAATCATCAAAGGGTACCCTTTGATGATTTTTGAATAACTTTGATATTCAATTAATAAACGGTACTAAAGAGGGGAAGCTTACATTTTATGTTCCCTCTATTTGCAAATAAGATTCCTTCATTTGATGCGTCATTTGAACAATTTACAGCGGATTTAAAAATAGCTGCTGAGGGGAAATAGCCGCTTTTAAAACGGGAGGCGATAGATAAAAGCGTTTATTAAACGGGTAAAGTTGGTGAAAATCTCTACCTTGTAAGAACCAACGTTCAATTTTATGAGAACCTATACCCTAATTTTCGCCCTACTTACGGTTGGTTTATTCGCTTGCAAAGACGAAACTCCAACTAAAAAAACTGAAACAGAAGAGCCAATAACCTACGACGGTAATTGGTCCGGCTCCTATTCCGGAGACGACAACGGTACGCTTGATATTGCAATAGACGTAAGCAATGCTATTACAGGTTTCGGTAAGTCAAATGTTACCACTGAAACATTTACAATAACAGGCTCAATCAACACTGAAGGTGAGCTAGTTAATGTCAAAACTGATGTTGGCACTGACCTTATTGGGAGTTTAACCGCTACTTCTGGAAGTGGAACCTGGATTAACAATACGTCAAACACTGCGGGTCATTGGACAATATCTAAGAACCCTTAATTACAAACAACTTTTGGGGCTTTGACTCATTCCTGAATGGAACTGGAATGGTTTAGAAATGTTTATTTTTCTGGTTATTACACGATTATACAAGGCTTCATTTATCTTGCACCTGTGCTGTATAATACCTGGATATTTCTTGCATTTTTCGCCATATTCTATATAACTTACTGGGTTCTCAACGGCTTTCTTCCAATTGCTTATCGAAACGTCTTTATTCTTTTTTCCAGTTATGTTTTCTATGGATACTGGGACTACCGATTCCTAGCACTTCTAGTTTTTAGTTCGGGTTTAGATTTTTTTATTGGCAAAGCAATCTACCTATCCGCAAACCCCAAGTATCGTAAAAAGATACTCTATCTGAGTATATTTTTTAATCTAGGACTGCTTTCCTTTTTTAAATATTGCAACTTTTTTATTGAGGGTTTTATTCAGTTGATTCACCTGTTTTCGATGGATGTAAATGTTTCAACCTTGAACATAATACTGCCAGTTGGACTATCGTTTTACACCTTCCAGAGCATTAGCTATACCATTGATGTTTACAAAAAACGATTAAAACCAGAAGCGTCTCTTATTTCGTTTTTTGCGTATATCTCCTTCTTTCCTCAACTCGTAGCCGGCCCAATTGAACGTGCCAGCAAAATGCTGTCTCAATTCAATTCGCGAAAACAATTTACTGCTTCGAATACAACCCATGGTCTTCGTTTGTTACTCTGGGGTTTCTTCAAAAAAGTTATAATCGCTGATAATTGTGGATTGCTAGCAGATCAATTGCTCTCCAATACCATCGACCCAAACGGAATGGACACTGTATTGGGAACACTTCTATTTGGTATCCAGATATATGGCGACTTTTCGGGTTATTCTGATATGGCACTCGGTCTTGGTCGGTTGCTTGGATTTGATTTGTCGACCAACTTTAAAGTGCCTTACCTCGCCAGTTCGTTGCGCGAGTTCTGGACCAAATGGCATATCACTTTATCACAATGGTTTCGAGACTATGTGTATTTCCCGTTAGGTGGCAGTAGACAGGGTTCATATCGTACAAGTCGCAATTTACTCATCACTTTTTTGCTGTCTGGACTGTGGCACGGAACCAATGCTACTTTTGCCATTTGGGGCTTGTGTCATGGAATCGCCTTAGTTTTAGAAAGGCACATTAAACTTCGAGCCAAACGTTGGTTAAGCCAGCTAAAAACCTTTGCCGTTGTTATGTTATTCTGGTTGCCATTCCGAGCACAAAACATTGAACATCTAGGAGCCTTGACCAAGTCTATATTTACATTTTCGACATATACAGTTGTAAATATATCATACGTTATCAACACATTCCCACTACAGCGTCTATCTGCTCTTGGTTGTTGTTTAATTTTGTTGTTTGTTGTTGAAAGAAAAATACAACATACTTCCCTTAGCGTTTGGTTAGACAAGCTTAATAAACCAACACGATTTGCTATTTACTACTGCCTCTTAATTGCTTTGCTTTTGGTAGGCTCGTATGACGTAAAACCTAATTTTATCTATTTTCAATTCTAATGGTTAGATACTGGAGGAACATATTTCTTTTCTTATTGCCGTTGGTCATCGCAATAGCCCTACTGCCAGAGTCGGATAAATTACGGTATGCGGGATTAAAAGCAGAATGTTCAGGCAAAAGTGAGTGGATGCACAACAGAATAGCCATTAATCCCAAACCAATTGATGTAGCATATATTGGCTCCTCGCACGTAATAAATGGTATTGAAGATGCCATAATCATGCGAAAACAGGCCAATGCTGAACAAGTGGTGAATTTTGGTTTTTGTCGACTTGGTAGAGATTTACAATATCAGATAATAAAAGACATTACGGCTGGACATGCGTTAAGAACCATTGTGCTGGAAGTCCGAGAATTTGAGAACAAATCAAGTCACCCAGTCTTCCCTTTTATTGGAACAACAAAAAATGTTCTTGGCGCTAACATTGTACATAACCCTAAGTATTTGCCAAATGTGTTTCAACACCTCTCGTATAAAACACAACTCACCCAAGATCTGCTATACAACGACTCAAACTCCACTTTTAAATTTAGAGATACCGGTTTCCCAGAGTGGGTAGAGACCCGTAAACTTGACAGCAACTTATACCCGGTTTGTCGAAATGAAACCCTATTGGTTAACACAACGTTTCCGAAATTCTCAAGACATTATCTTCAATTGATATCCGATTTGTGCTACTCAAAGGGCATCTCCTTCAAGTTTATCTATTTACCCTCATTTAATAGTAACGCGATACCGGTACACATGGAAGTGTACGAATCCTTTGGAACCGTTTTCATAGTTCCAGATTCAATAATGCGCAATCCAAATAATTGGTTCGACGTTCAGCATTTCAACCACTATGGGGCTACTAAAGTATCAGAATGGTTGGCAGACCAAGATATCTAAGACATTGGTAAACCTTCTTGGTTTCCAAAATTCTCCGTTGCTAAATCGTATTAAGCAAGTGGTCAATTTTGGGTTTAAATGGCTTCAATAGGTTTCTACTTTCGAGTAATAGAGAAAATGCGTGCTATCGTAAAACCCGTAATAGACCACCTATGAAGTACAGTTTAAAATTCCTACCAGTCCTATTTTTCCCCATTCTAGCACTGTCATCAGCAGCAAAAGAAAGTGTTACCCAAACCAATCAGGGGAAAAAAACAGCAACATCTACCGCGAATCGACACATGAAATTTGCTGCAGATTGTGATCCTGCCTCTGCACAAGCTGACCTAGACATCAACAATGTTCGCACCCGCATCCTTAATGGCGGTGACATGTGGTGGGATTTAAGCAATGCACGCTACTAAATTCCCAAAGTGACTGAACTTAATGCCGTTCGCAAAAATTCTCTATTCGCAGGCGCAATATGGATTGGTGGAGAAGATGTAGGGGTCCTAAAATTGGCAGCGATGGAACGTACATCATTCATGTTGACGCTGGTGCACTTGGTTCACACACAGTCAAGTGGGTGGGAATTATGCGAGAATTAGATTTGGATTCCCTTTGAAAAGACAACAACATGTAAACCCTCAAATCGTGATATTAGAGGGTTTATTAATGTGAACTATGTTAGAAATGCGCCCTAATTGTGAAAACTGTAACAAAGATTTGCCCAACACTAGCGCGGAGGCAATGATTTGCACTTTTGAATGTACTTTCTGTAAAGATTGTGTTGATTCACTTTTACAAAACGTTTGTCCAAATTGCGGTGGTGGATTCGAATCTCGCCCAACCCGACCATCAGCCTTGACTGAAAAGTATCCTGTGGAGTCCAAGCCATTATATAAACCCGTTGATCTGAAATCGTTTGAATTATTATTGGCAAAAAATAAAAGTATCAAACCACGTAAGCGTTAGTTAAAACTCGATGCGATAGTTGAAAAATGGGAACAAATCCGTCATGGTCCACTCTTCTACTTTTTGTGCTCTTCGGTGTACACTGGACGAAGGAGCCGATATATTGGCTGCGCTTAGCTCGTCCAGCATTCCCATAATATTCTGCATATTCATTGCTGTCATTTATATTTTATATTGAAATAAGCCTGCAAATAGCTTGTACTTAAGGCTGTTTTCAAACCAATAGAGGATCTAATGTTTGGGACGGGTATCTGATCTATTCTGAAGGGGCGTAAATATTGTTTCTTGAGCAGATGACATTTAGCTGATCGAGTATTTATTGCGCTCATTTTTATGTCAAACAAGGTAATTGCGCCTATATTTTATTTTTTGCGCCTATTTTAAGATGATTTCAATGCAATTTGGACTAATTTGAATAAGATTTTACTCAAAAATTGATACTCCAAGCGCTCTTGTTTATTTTAGCTTTCAGATTCTCAATATGAAGTACGAGTTCTTTGAAGTTAGGAGAAGCTCCATGAATCATTTCTTCTTGCATGGTTTTATAATCATTCTCCCATGCCTCAATAACCTCTTGAGGCGGTATTGGATTTAAAGTTTGAGGTTGGTGAAGGCCATAATCAATACCGCCAATCTTTGTAAAACGATGTTTTACAATAATAGCATATAGCTCCTCATCTGCCAATGCGTTGGGTCCAAACTCTGCATTTGAAAGTTGATAAATGTCATAAAGATGCCTACTGAGTCTATTGACTCGCATTTTCTCTTTTGGTTTTTGAAATTCTTCATGAAGTAAGTATAATTTTTCTAGAAAAATTCTTGTAGGCAATACCGAAGGAACTTGGATTAGCTCCTGAAAAAATACAGAGCCTGGATATACTTGATCAATGAAGGAATTAATGGATCTACTTTCTTGAGGTTCAATCAAGGATTGACAGCCAATCTCTACCTGAACTCTAGGCTGGATGTGCCCTGGAGATTCAATTAATTGTTCGTAGTAAATGCTAATGACGACAGGATCT
>JBLING010000210.1:0-5094 GCA_047639155.1 bacterium | reverse complement strand
TAACACCAATATAATTACCAGCAGAACTTACCAGTAATGTCGTATCTGTAGAGCGACCGGTTGACCAACTATAGGTTTCCTTGTTTGTTTTGCTCGCTGTTGCTAAAACCAATGTTTCATTAACAACGTCACATGCGTAAATGGTGTCATCAGGGCTACCAACAGGTGTAGTAATCAATTCAATGTTCATAGAATCTGAAACCGTGGCACAACTATTTCGAATCGTAACCTTTGCATAAACCGGAGTTGAAATGGTTATTGAGTCAAGCGATCCAATTCCAACTTGGTCATTCAAATCGTCCCAATTATACGTTTCTCCATTGTCGGATTTTCCTGCTTTTAATCCATAAGCAACCGTATTACAGAAGACAGAGTCCTGAGGCAAATTCACTGTTGGGGTGATGTGTTGTTCTATTCTTGTCTCACTGCTATCCGAACCACAGAAATTCGACACCGACACCTTATACAGACCTGTGTCAAGCACCGTTATCTTTTGGACTGAATCGTCCGTATTCCATCGATATATTACCTCATTATTTGCATTTCCAGCATCCAAAGTCAAGCGTACTGAGTCACAGGCAATGCTATCGGAAAACAGCGTTACTGTTGGTGTTTCTAACAACTTAAAGTTGATTGTATCTGTTTTCGTGCCACAATTTGGGGTCACGATATCCACAAAGTACTTACCAGGCGAATTGATGTTTAAATACTGCGTTGTATCGCCATTTTGCCATACGTATGATCTGAGGATCGTGTCGTTTTGCGCATTCAGCGTTAAGGATGGGAAATTATCACAATGTGTTGTGTCATTGCCTAATATGGGGACGGTTGGACTGTGTTCCAACAATATTTGCACTGAATCTCTAACCGTGTCACAGCCATAAGTTGCTTGCACCCAAATCAAACCTGAATCTTTTACGATGTTAAATCGATTATCGCTGCCATCACTCCACTGAAAATCAGCACCTTGATTTTTTGCATCGAATATTTCAAAAACTCTGTCACATTCCACAAAGGTGTCTTTGAATCCAAGCTCAATCGGTTCGGTATATAGTGTGTCTCTAAATTTTGTAACGAAGCCTGTCCAGCTGAAACCTGTGTTTCTAATACTATCTTTATATACGCCTTTCGTAGTCGGATAATCACTTGACAAGGATATGCCAGCGGACAAAATATAGGTTACGCAACCGACACGCTTAGCTTTTACTCCTCCAGGAAATTCCCCACGACTGCCACCGTAATAGGTTCCATACAATTGTTTGGATCCAGTAAAATCCAATTTGGTTATGGTAAGCGAGCCATAAAAACCTCCAGTACTTAGTTTAGACTTTGGTTGTATTGCATCTGAAGTGGTAGGGAAATCTTTAGACTTTGAAGTAGCTGCAATAATTGCTTCATCCCTTACGTTCGCAGTTATACTTAATGGTTTAAAATATGGATAATTCCATGAATATCCATCATCACTTGAACCACCCAAATATGTACTGTAGTGTACGTTTGTTCCAGCTGATATCATCTTCACCACAACGGCATCATATCCTCCCGAATTACTTCTACGAAATGCTTTAGTAGTGGTGGGAAAATCTGATGAGATCGTAGCCCCGACTATAAATGGATCACCTGTTTCGGTGGCATATATGCTTTCAAAATAATCATCAGATGAACCACCCATTAACTTGGCCCATTCAACTTGGTTTCCGTTGGCTTTAAATTTGATAACAAAAGCATCTGAATTGCCTTTAATGTATTTATTAAACACTGAAGCTCCAGGTGTCGTTTTGAAGTTCCCAGAACCCGATTGCCCTACAACATAGACTAATCCAGCGCCATCCACATAAACGTCTTTTGCTACGTCATTACCATCTCCACCGATATAAGTTGAAAAAACCAAACCGGTCCCATTTGCATTTAAGCAGGTAAGGAAACCGTCACCCCTAGTCCACCAACCCCAACCAGTTGCTGCTGATTCACCAGCATATTTTGGTTGGTAACACCCAGAGGTAGTTGGAAAGTCTTCAGATGAGGTATTACCTACGAGGTATACTTTCCCATCATCTGTAACTTGCATTCCTCTTATCCAATCTATCGAATAATACCCACTAGTACGTGTTCCTGTAAGATACGTGCTAAAGATAAGCCCGTCACCATTTTTATTTAATTTGGTAACGAAACCTTGATAACAATAGCCAGAGGAGCAACTCTTCCCCGTTTCATCAAAAGCACCAGAAGTAGTTGGGAATCCGCCACCGTAAGTGATGCCTGACACTACTGCCTCATGTTTCGCATTTACCGAAACGTTCATTCCGTATTCAACACTACTTCCACCCAAATATGTAAAGTACTTTAAGCTATCGCCTTTTGGTGTAATCTTGCAAACAAAAGCATCATAACTTCCATTCAAAGTGGTGTCATAACC
Organism: bacterium; assembly: GCA_047639155.1. GTDB lineage: Bacteria > Bacteroidota > Bacteroidia > NS11-12g > UBA9320 > UBA987. The sequence goes on along the minus strand of JBLING010000210.1, from coordinate 2,678 downwards.
TCCAAGCTGACTGTAAAACCTTTGATTATTCGACATTCCAGAGATATAAACATAATCTTCATCGTCAATATCAACATCTAAGACGTAATTCCATCCCCAATTACCCACAATAGGGTCTCCGTAGAAGTAAGTACTCCAGTCCACATAAATGGGATCAATAATCAAATTTATTGAAGCATCGTAACTGCCTATCACTTTGAAACCAACAGTTGTGCCTTTAACATGATATTGAACTTCAACTTCCTGTTCTTTACCATTAATAATTTGATATGAATACGGCTTATCCTCAATTAAATCTCCCCATGCTGTAGTAAGTTTTAATTTTCCATTCGGCAAAACTTCCACCGATTCAATGCCGTCATACTTCATTTGAATCGAAGTGACGTCTGCGCCAGGTTTGGCAATGAAATCGTATTTCAGTGCGCCTTCCAAGTTGCCGTAAAACATTAAATCTGTATTGGGATAGACTTCCTTATAACATAGATCTTTGTATTCTTTTAATGCCGCACCTTTGTCTGCGTTCCCTGTAAAATAATGAACGTTACGCTCTATCAGATTCGTTGGTTGTATAGCCTCCGTCTTTGAATGATCAAAGCTTAAACTCCAATTTAAAAAACTAGCCCGTGCTTCCATTGGGTTATCTGGATCATCACCAAGTTTAAAATCCTTGACAAGTGAAAAGACAACCTTATTCGTGTAAAACGCAGCAGTCGCTCCATTACCAGATGTTTGATATAGGATGTCTTTGTCCCACTGGCCTTGGTTTTCACGAAACAATTGGCTTTGAACCAACATATCATTTAAGACTTTTTGATAGGTTGAATTATCTTGCTTTATAGCATCACTCTGCCCCGATGCAGCTGTAAAAAACTGTATTAAAACAATACTCGCCATCAATACTTTGGTGGTTCTGGGGCCCATAGAAGGTGTAAATATACTATGTAGACGTTCTAGTGCCCAAAACGCTGCACAGGTATTGCTTATTTATGAGAATTATTCGTTGTCATATTGTGTAGAATAGTTCGTTTATTTGTCTCTGAATTGAATGTCCTAGTTAAATATCAAAAGCCAATCGTGTTAATCGTATTGTTGACCCTTTTTGGTTTCAGCTATGGACCTTATGCAAATCACCTACCACTTGGTGTGCACAATTGGGCTCAATCTGATAGATTTTCAGTGGCTGTGATGTACATGGACAACATCAATTTTTTCAAGGCCCAAACACATAACCTAAGCACGATTGATGGACGATGCGGTGTTGAATTCCCAGCCGTCCAGTATCTAAGTGCCCGAATCAGTGCACTTACTTCACCGCAGCACCTGCCCATAATTTATCGAAGTATTAACCTACTTATTCTACTGGCAGGGATTTGGTTTTTTGTGCGTAGTTGGAAGGTTGACTCAACCGTAAAACTGTTAGCAGGTTTAATTCTATTCTTTAGTCCGGTACTTTTTTTCTATGGATTCAACTTTTTACCAGATACGATTGGTTTAGGCGTTCTGTTAATTGGTCTCGGCTATTTCATTAGATTTACAACAGACCAAAAGCAAAAGTATGCCATTTACAGTTTGCTCTTTGCTGGTTTGGCAACTTTGTTAAAGACAACATGTGGGATTTACTTTTTAGCTTTAGCAGGCTGTTATGGTTTACATTATTTAAAACCATTTGCACTTAAAAAAGGGTTGCATATACTTGGGATATTGGCGCTAATCATTTTAGTTGTTGTGGGCTATGACTATTACTTTTTTCATAATGTGAATGCGGATTTCTACTCGCGCGTTTTCATGTCGAAACAACAGCCCATCACATCGTACGAAGATTTTAGAGGTTTATTGAAGGGGTTCAAATATTGGCATGGTCAGTATATGACTTGGCCGCAAACACTCCTACTTACTTCGCTGATTACTAGTATTTTCATTAATCGAAAGCGATTATCTAGTAATGCACTGGGAAACAGGTATTTAATTATTTCTCTTGTTGGACTAATCGCGTTCCTTGGATTAATGGGAAAGCAGTTCATCAACCACGATTACTACTTCATTACGAGCGTGTTACCAATATATAGTATTGCGATATGGCTGTTGATAACGAGCCAAAGTAATGTAAAACTTGTTTCTGGAAAAGCGTTCAAAGGAATATTGCTGGTGCTCATGGTTTGGTCAGCCTTTCTATCAATTTCTGATTACGGTGAGAGAATGTCCAGTCACTTCATTTGGAAAAATCGAGACATCATTACAGATATTGAGTGGATGCAAAATGGTGAGGCAATTATTGACGAACTAGGTATCAAACAAAATGAAACAATTTTCATAGGTTATGATGCTGCTCCAAATACGTCACTGGTATATTTTAACCGGATGGGAAAAGCGTTTAACCACGAAGAAATGTCGCGCGATTCCGATAACATGATGTATTGGTCGCAACGCATACAGCCGAGTTATTACATTTTCCCAAACAATTGGGCTCCAAATTTAGCTCAAGATCAAGCTTGGTTATATGCCCGTTTGGTGCCTTTTGCCAAACGTGATAAATTTACCATTTACAAGCCCTTAAATTATGGAGATGAACAAAGCACACTTCATTAAACAAAAGCGATGGACATCATTGAATTAAGAGATTATTGCATTGACAAACCCGGCGTAACAGAAGAATTCCCTTTCGACCAAAACACACTAGT
>JBLING010000209.1:0-5101 GCA_047639155.1 bacterium | reverse complement strand
ACTCATTGGTAACAGAAATGGCGGCGAAATTGAAATCGTTAGTGGTTTGAAAGACAATGAAGTCATCGTAACCAAAGGCGCATATCAAGTTAAAATGCAAGCCATGTCTGGACAAGCACCACCTCATGGACACGCCCATTAATAAAAGGAATATGTTAAATAGGATATTAGAATTTTCATTGTATAACAGATTAATGGTACTTATTGTCACAGTACTATTAAGCATCAGTGGTATATACATCGCGAAAAGTATGAACGTCGATGTTTTTCCGGATTTAACTGCACCGACAGTTACAATACTCACTGAGGCCCATGGTATGGAATCCGAAGAAGTAGAAAAATTGGTAAGCTATCAGCTTGAAACGGCCATGAATGGCTCACCAAACGTGCGAAGGATTAGATCGTCATCGGCAGCCGGGATATCAATAGTTTGGGTAGAATTTGAATGGGGAACTGACATCTATCGCGCCCGGCAAATTGTAAATGAAAGGATTCCAATGGTCCAGGAAAAATTACCACAAGAAGTGGGAACACCTACTCTGGCTCCGATTTCTTCAATTATGGGTGAAGTTATGCTGTTAGGAATTACTTCAGACACCCTGACTCCGATGGAGTTAAGAACACTAGCGGATTGGACAATCAGTCCACGTTTAAAATCAATCGGGGGAATTGCAAATGTAATTGTGATTGGTGGCGACTATAAGCAATATCAAGTATTAGCGGATCCCCAAAAGTTAAAACACTTTGATGTTAGTCTTGATGACTTATTGGAGAAAGTAAAAGAGAGTAACATAAACGTTCCAGGTGGGATCCTAAATGAGTATGGCAACGAGTATGTCATTAAAGGGAGTGGCAGAATTTATCAGATTGAAGATTTAAAGGAGTCGGTTGTTAAACACATAAATGGTCAAACGGTAAAAATTAAAGATGTAGCAACTGTCCAAATTGGTGCTGCAGATAAAATTGGTGATGGCTCCTTAAATGGCAGCAACGCCGTAATAATGACTATTGCAAAACAACCCAATGTAAATACGCTTGAGCTAACTCAGGAGTTGGATAGAGCCGTAACGGACTTAAATCAAACATTACCAAAAGGCGTAATCATTCAAAGTCATATTTTCAGGCAAGCAGACTTTATCCAAGCATCAATTACCAATCTTCAGAACACCTTGTTAGAAGGGGCCTTTTTTGTTATGCTTGTTTTATTCCTATTTTTAATGAACTGGAGAACAACGGTGATATCATTGGTGGCTATTCCCATTTCATTATTGGTGTCCATCATTGTCCTATATTTATTGGGATATACAATCAATACAATGAGTTTAGGAGGTATGGCTATTGCGATTGGTGCCTTGGTTGATGACGCCATTATTGATGTCGAAAACGTATTTAAGCGACTTCGTGAAAATGTAAAACTACCATCCGAAAAAAGACAGACTGTAATTGAAGTAGTGAAGAGCGCTTCAATTGAAATACGAAGCTCCATAATTGTAGCTACCCTAATCATTATTGTTTCATTCATACCCTTGTTCTTTTTAAGTGGCATGGAAGGGCGACTATTAAAACCACTAGGCATTGCATTTATGACGTCTGTTTTAACCTCCCTTATTGTAGCCGTCACGCTTACGCCCGTTTTGTGTAGCTATTTACTTAAAAAGGAAGATGTATTGACCAAAAGAGCTGATGGTACAGGTGTTGAAATGTGGTTACAAAAACAATATGGCTCACTATTAGCTAAAGTTTTAAAAATACCTAAAACGGTGATTGGGACAACTGTCGTGGCTTTTATCATTAGCTTATTTTTTTTAAATCAACTTGGTCGGAGTTTTCTTCCCGAGTTTAATGAGGGTTCATTGGTGATTAGTGCCGTAGGCATTCCAGGTATGTCACTGGAGGAGAGTAACAAAAATGGTAAGCTAATCGAAGAGACATTATTATCGATGCCTGAAATAGCCGTCGTTACCCGTAGAACTGGCCGAGCAGAATTAGATGAACATGCTCAAGGAGTAAATGCCTCAGAAATTGATGTACCATTTACCCTTAAAGATAGAGACAAAGAGTCTTTCTATGAGGCAGTGAGAACGAATTTGAGTATTGTACCAGGATTAAGTATAACGCTGGGGCAGCCGATTAGTCACCGTATCGACCATATGTTATCTGGTACGAGAGCCAATATCGCGATCAAAATATTTGGAGATGATTTGCCCGCACTTTTTCAATTGGGAAAGTCCATTGAGACAAGTATAAAAAATGTGGAAGGCATAGCAGATGTCGCCGTTGACCAGCAAATTGAAGTACCTCAATTACGAGTAAAACCAAATCGGCAAATGCTTGCTGCGTATGGAATGACTGCAGCAGAGTTATTAAGGCAAGTGGATATTGCCTTTGCAGGTGAGTATGGGGGTGAGATTTACGAGGGTCAGAAATATTTTAACCTCATTGTGCGACTCGAAAAGTCCAGTAGAAACTCACGAAACGACTTAGAATCCACTTTAATAACTACACCAAACCACGGAACAATATCTTTGGGTTCCATAGCCGAAATACAATCTGTAAGTAGTCCAAATAGAATCGACAGAGAAAATGTGAGACGTAAAATCGTGGTTGCAGCCAATGTCCAGAATAGAGATTTGCGATCCGTAGTGTCGGACATTCAAAATAAAGTGGAAACCGAAATAACAATTCCTGACGGGTATCGCATTGAATATGGTGGGCAGTTTGAGAGTGAAGCGAAGGCATCACAACTGTTAATGATTTCAGCACTTTTAGCGATTTTCATAATCCTTGGACTCTTGTATTATGAATTTAAAAACATAAAACTGGCGCTTATTGTACTGCTCAATTTACCGCTCGCTTTAATCGGTGGAATCATGATTGTTTATTTCACTTCAGGCATAATTAGTATAGCCGCCACTATTGGCTTTATAAGCTTATTTGGTATTGCGACTCGAAATGGAATTCTATTGGTCTCTAAATATGAAGATTTACAAAAAGAAGGGCTGGTGGGTATTGAATTACTAAAAAGAGGCGCATTAGACCGGTTAAACCCAATCCTCATGACAGCATTTACAACTGGCTTGGCGCTTATACCTTTGGCACTAAAAGGGAGTCAAGCTGGTAATGAAATACAAAGCCCAATGGCCATTGTTATTTTAGGTGGATTAATATCGGCGACCATTCTTAATTTGTTTGTTATTCCTTCAGTATACTATGTAATGAGGAATCGCGAGTAAGTATAGTGTAAGAGAGCCGTTCCAGTGTCCCATCTCCTGTAATCCCTACCCTGCATCTCAAAGCGACAAACTACAGACAAAAACAACTCAACATCAAATTACGTAGTTTCGTACAACCCAATATCAACCATACGATTTCAATGAAATATATAGCTCTTCTTACCTTCTTACTTTGCACTCTTATAATTCACGCGCAAAACCGCATTTTGGTAGATGGGAAATTCGATGACTGGGAGAATCATCCATCTGCATACGATGACGTTACAGGCGATGGCGGCACTTCAGGTATAGATTTCGATAAAGTAAAAATCTACAATGATGCAGACTATATCTTCTTCTATTTAGAAACCGGAGTTGAAATAAATCTCCAAGACTTTAACAATGTTCAAATACATCTAGATGTCGACAACAACACATCTACTGGAACATCATCAAATGGTATGGGTGTTGACCTTACATACACTTTCGGATCGCGTTCAGGTACATATTACAATTCAACTGGCAGTCCTATTTCGATCAAACACATAGATATTGGTATGATTACGGCACCAACCGTCACTTCAGATCGATTTGAAATTGCAATTAAACGAGTGTTCTTTATTAAAGGGGTTCCGGTTTCAATGGCCGACTCAGTGAAGGTGGCTTTTAACGATAATGCTTCCAACGGAGATGAACTACCCGCGAACAATGGAGCTATTCGATATACTTTTTCAAGTAAGAATTTAGAAGCATTGCCGGGTTATTCTATGCTGAAACCAGAAACTACTAACTTACGCATAGTGTCTTATAATGTTGAGCGCGACGGTTTTTTTGAAGCGAATAGAGTTCCTGCGTACACAAGAATTTTCCAAGCTGTACAGCCAGATATCATAGGCTTTCAGGAGATATACAACCATACGTCATTACAAGTCGCCAATCAGTTAGAATCCATATTACCATCTGTAACTGGTGAACAGTGGTATCATGCTATGGCTGAACCGGACTGTCATGCAATCAGCAAATACCCAATTGTAAAAAGTGCGCAAATACCAGGTGCCAATGGTTCTGGGAATGGTGCATTTTTGATAGCCCTTCCGGTTCCAGATTCCAATTTACTGCTGATTGTCGCGCACCCACCGTGTTGTGCAAATAATACGGCAAGGCAAATGGAAGTCGACCAAATAATGGAATTTGTTAGAGAAGCCAAACAAGGTAAGGGCCCAATTCCAATAGACACAAACACCCCAATTGTAATCGTTGGAGATATGAATTTTGTGGGTGAGCATAACCAATTAACGACATTGCTTACTGGAGATATATTTGACGAAGCCACTTACGGTTCCGACTTTACACCTGATTGGGATGGCAGCAACTTGCTTGATAGCAAGCCGCACACAACGGGTGTTCCTTTTTCATTTACATGGTATTCCGAAAGCAGCGCGTTTAGTCCAGGAAAGTTGGATTACATATTATACACAGGGTCTAATTTAAAGCTGGACAATACCTATACCTTGTATACTCCAGGCCTTCCGCAGGACAGTTTAAATGCATATAAAATGCAATCAAGAGATGTTGTAATCGCATCGGATCATTTACCGGTGGTGGCAGACTTTACTTTGAAAAAAAAATCGACAAATGGCATTTTGAGAGCCGGACAGAATTGGGGTTCTTTAGAGATTTATCCAAATCCGAGTAAGTCTGAAATAAGGTTTTATGGATTACAAGCTGGGTTAGTGGAACATTGTACAATACTTGATATTACAGGAAAAAATGTCATTGACATGGATAACCTTTTGTCGGATGGCAACATCGACATTTCCAAACTAACCCGAGGTTTGTACTTTGTTAAACTCATAAGTTCTGGCCAATCTTATTCAGGAAAATTTTTG
>JBLING010000208.1:0-5110 GCA_047639155.1 bacterium | reverse complement strand
TATCGTATTCTTCTTCGGGAATTGTATCTAAGATTGAATAAGACTTGAGTTCTTCGACTCTTTTTTTTTTCTAATGGGTGATCTACAGGAATTTGCATAAGGACCTTTGTCCAAAGATACTTAAGTCTTTATATGTCGAAAATTTCGGGTAGCTAAATTTGCTCACCAAAAAAAAATTTTTGAGCAATTAAATGGAGCTACATAAGCTTTGCAACAATATCTTCAACAGAGATTCCTTCCGCCTCAGCTTTGTAGTTTTTAACCAACCGGTGTCGTAAGACATAATTTGCGATTGCTTTTACGTCTTCGATATCTGGAGAATATTTGCCATGCATTAAAGCGCTGCATTTTGCGGCAAGTACCAAATTTTGACTCGCCCGAGGACCAGCACCATATCCCAAATATTGTTTTACGTAATCTGAAGCACCTGGCTGACCAGGGCGGGTTTTGCCTACAAGTTTAACGGCATATTCTAAAACGTTATCCGCAATTGGAACGTTACGAACAAGTTCTTGAAATGCGATAATTTCCTTTGCCGAAATAATCTTTTTTACCGTTGGATTTGTGTTGCCTGTAGTGCGTTTAACTATTTCTATTTCGTCTGCCTCACTTGGATAGTCGAGGGTAATGTTAAACATGAAGCGGTCCAACTGCGCTTCTGGCAATGGATACGTTCCTTCCTGTTCAATTGGGTTTTGTGTAGCCAATACAAAAAACGGTTTCGGGAGTTTATGATCATGACCAGCGATGGTAACAGTTTTTTCCTGCATGGCTTCAAGTAAAGCAGCCTGTGTTTTAGGCGGAGTTCTGTTGATCTCATCTGCCAAGACTATATTGGCAAATAGTGGGCCTTTCGAAAACTTGAAATTGCGTTCTTCATCCAGTATTTCAGAACCCGTGATGTCCGAAGGCATTAGGTCTGGTGTAAACTGAATTCGGTTAAAGCTTAAATCTAAAACATCTGCTATTGTATTGATAAGCAGGGTTTTTGCCAAACCAGGGACACCAATTAACAAGCTGTGCCCGTTACAAAAAATTGAAGTTAAAACACCCTCAACAACGTGGTCTTGACCAACGATTATTTTAGCAATTTCTGCTTTTAACTTGTCTGTGATTTCCTTAAGCGCATCAGCCGCTTCTACATCATTTTTATACATTTCACTCATTGGTGTTCAGTGCATTATCTTTTTTCGTTATCCAAGTGTCCATTCCAGGACAAACCATGTATTTTTCGTCTAACCAAACGTATACGTCTTTTCTAAACGACTCACTCCATGCATTTAGCGTATCCTGCTTCTTTTTTTCTAAAGCATACACCGATAATTTTTGATAGTCCTTCTCTAAACTAGCCTTGTGCGGTGGAGTTTCAGTTTTTAAATAAATGATTCGAAACCAAATAGAACCATCTTCCTGAGGAACTGCATGTGGTGGAGATATACCACCAGGTTTTAAACCAGTTACCCGTAACGCAACATCTGATTCCAAGGCAGTTATTTCAATTCTTGCTGTGCCAATATTTGGGTCTACAAAAAAGCCGCAATTGGCTTGGGTGTTTTCGTCGGTACTGTATTTAGTCACTGCTGTGCACCATTCTGTAGAATCCGATTGAATTAACCGTTTTATTCTACTTAACTCTTTGGATGTTTTCTCTAAATCTGAATCTAAAATTTTTGGACGTATAAGTATATGACGTGCATTTGCAATCTCTCCTTTACGTTCAACCAATTGGATTACGTGGTAACCGAATTGTGTTCTTATCACTTTGGAAATGGAATCCTTTTTTAATCTAAAAACGGCAGCTTCAAATTCAGGTACCATTTGGCCCCTTTTAAAATCTCCTAACGAGCCGCAGTCTTTTTTAGAACCTTGATCATCTGAATAGATGTTTGCCGTTAAACAGAAGTCACGCGTGCCAGCTAATATCTCTTTTCTTAGTCTTTCTGCGGTCTGCCTTGCATATTTCTCTGCAGCTTCACTAGGCTTCGGTGCTATCAAAAGCTGAGCTACTTCTACCTCAGACGCAAAGTCTGGCAAACTATCCTTAGGTATATCATCGTAAAATTTACGTACCTCAGTTGGGCTAACTTTTAAATCCGCTATCACTGAATTCTGGGCTTCTTGTATCTGCATCTCATCCGTCATTTTTCGACGCATTTGACTTTTATACTCGATCAGACTCATGCCCAAGTATTTTTCCAAATTTTGTAATCCACCGGCTTGGTTTGCATAGTAATCCATCCTGCGGTCTATTTCATAATTAACGCGCTCTTCTGCGACAACTAAACTATCTAAATCAGCTTTGTAAAGCAGAAGCTTTTGGGTAAGTATTTGGTCAAACAACTCACACTTTAAGTCTCCATTGTATTCGGGATATTGAAGGCTCATTTGGTAATACGTCCTGTCTAAATCAGATTTTAGAACAATGTTTTCTCCAACTACGGCAATTACCTCATCTAATATACCAACCTTTTGAGCGTTAGCGTCAGTTTGGCTGGTTGTTAAAAAACCGATGAATAATATAACCTGAATATATTTTGTCAAAATTTTTCTATTTTATTGTTCCGGTATGCTTCTTCTACGATTTCGCTCTCTATTTGTTGCAACAATTCTACTTTTCTTTTATGGATAATTATTGCTTTTATCCGTGGTTTCTCAAAATCGAGAGGCGATGTATTGTTTTTTACCTTAAAGTCCAGTATTTCAACAAAATAAGAAAAGTCTTTTTCGTCAAGTCGAACAAACCTATGATTGTTTAAATAACTCTCCTGATTGTATGTTGTAATCGGTATCTCTTTTAATATATCATTGAAAGACAACCACACTGAATCTTGATAAAAGTAATTTGATTTACTCACTTCACTCACCCGACTCAAAAACTGCAAATTTTTCTCCCCTCCAACTTTAAATCGGGACCACAGTTTATCGTGATTCATTACCTTCTTAGGGATAACGAAAAAACGTAGCCGAACGATATTTTCTTTTAATTCAAAATTTTTCTTGTTGTTTTCGTAATACATCAGAACAGCCTTGGGATCTACAATTGTGTCAAGACGATCACTCAAAAGTTTTTGTTCAAGCTCATAAATGAGCAAATCATTATAGTACTGCGTTACCAAGTCACTTTTATCTTGCTCAGCGGTCGATAGTGTGGCTTCAGCTTTTGCAAGCAACACCTTTTCTCTAATCCATTGTTGGATGAAATCATTAACAAGCTTGGCGCTATCACCTTCTGTGATTCTGTCGCCAATACCCAGTTGAATATCCTCCAAATACAACGTGTGCTCTGCAACTTTTGCGATTGCATCGTCACGTGTTTCGACCGGTGGGTTTTTACATCCCCATAAAAAAATAGTCGATAGAACAACAGACAGAACGCTGTATTTCGTTAACATTATTTTTTATCGGCAAACAATTGTGGTAACACCCCATCATTAATATTAACAGGGTATTTTTTCTTAAGCGTTTCAATCCAACGTTCTTCAAGATACTTTTGATAGTCAGATGTTACGGGCCCAAGTGTTTCCTTCAATTCTTTGCGGGCCGAAGGTAACACCTCAGTGATTTTAATAAACACAATGTTATTGGTGCTCTTATCTTTAATCTTATGCACCGGTTTATTCCAGTCTAAATTGTCGATGTTGTCAGTTTGGCCTGATTCATATGTCTTGTATACTATGTTTACGCCAAGAGCGTCTTCCTTGTTTACTTCGGTTAAAATGGCTTTATCGCTAGAATCTTTTTTTAAGAACTTCTTGACAGTTTTGGCATATTTTTTAGAAGAACATACATATGATTTAGTGACTGCTCGAGGCTTCCATACATAGTTGTCTCGAGCATCTTTAAAGAATACACGCAAGCCTGCAGTATCCTCAGTAGCTTTATTCCATACCGTTTTATTCGATAATTCAAACAACAGGATGCCGTCGCGGTATTCCTGCATTAGGTATTTAAAAGCGTCATATTTTGTTTCTAATATGTTTTCTTCATATTCAAAATTTTTGTTGTTCGAATATTTAGTCAATGCATCTTTTACAAACCCTTTAACTTCCTGGTTGGGTTTGCGGGCTGGAGCACTTCTTAAGTACTTAGTAAAGTCCCCGAAAGTGTAGGAATTAGCTCCGATTGTAAATAAATTAGTGTTTGATGTATGAAAATTAGCAGGTACCCAATTGTACAATAAAGAGGTATCGTTTAATGATCCCAGATAGAGTGTCAAATTCTCGCTGGAAGGCGTATAGTTGTTTTCAACCTTAATTCTTTTTAAAACGGCTTCTTTATTCAATTCACTGCGTGAATCACGGCCAATTTTGAACTTTATGGATTCTTTAACTTCTGCAAATTCAGTATCATGTTTTTGTTCTATGCGTTTAATGATGTGCCATCCCAATTCAGTTTTAACGGGTTTTGAGTATGCGCCATTTTTAAGCCCATAGGCAGTTTCTTTAAATTCTTTTGGAACAGTTCCACCAATGCTTTTTAACCAATTTAGCTGTCCACCAGATTCTCGGGTATTAAAATCCTCAGAAAAATCCAGCACAAGCGTTTTGAAATCCTCCCCTTTTTTTAACCTTTCATATATCGCGTCAATACGTGGTTTGTTTGTCTCATATTCCGAATCGTTGTTAATTCGAATTAAGATATGTGCTACTTTTAATTCACCACGACTTGGCCGCTTGTCCGTTGCTTTTAGAATATGGTATCCAAATTGCGTGCGGAATGGAGTGCTAATATCACCAACTTTGGTTGAATAGGCTTTGTTTTCGAACGGATAAATCATGCTGAATGCGGTAAAATATCCCAATCTTCCTTCATTTTTTCTTCCATGATCATCTGTACTACTGTCTCTTGTAATTTGCTCAAACGACATAGCACCAGATGAAATTAACCTACTCCAATTGTTGATGCGGTTCCATGCAGCAAGTGTATCCTCCGGTGATGCGGCAGGAGATAAGTGTATCATTAGATTACTCGCTTCAACTTCAGTCTTCATGCGTTCAAACGCTTCTTGTACCAAATTGTCCGTTACAGTTTTGTCTGTAAGGTATGGCTGTGCCAATTGTTTGCGATAGCCCGCCAATTCTTTTATAAAGACTTGGTTTGTATCCATGCC
>JBLING010000207.1:0-5132 GCA_047639155.1 bacterium | reverse complement strand
AATTTGCGTCTTGTTTGTTTTGTCATTTTAGGTTGTTAAATGTAATCGTTTTTTAACTTAACCTTTGGCCCTTTTTTTGGGGAGGATTATATATAGACGATGGGATTGGTAGATAGGCTGCAATCTTAAAAGACACAAATAAATTCATTGGTTGGTCTGGATTAAAACTAGAAAAAGAGGTCCGACCCAATTATGCGTATTACGATTTGGGCTGCCGCTTCATTCCTGAATTTTGGGAAAGAGGTTATGCAACCGAGTCAGCGATAGTTTCTATTGAATATGGGTTCAATCAACTACATTTAAAAGAAATATGTGCCGCAGCGCATGTCGACAATATTGCCTCCAATAAAGTTATTGAAAATGTCGGTATGCAGCTGATTGAAACGTTTTACGTTGACGACGCTTTGCATAATTGGTATACATTGAGCAAAAACGATTGGGCTGATAAATGATTTCTTAGGCCTACATTTGGGGTCTTTCTAATTCAAAAATGACTCGATTCTTCCTTTGCCTTACCGCATCTATTCTATTTTCAAGCGCGTCGTTTGCCCAATTATCATTGGTAGGGAAGTGGAACACTGGAGAAGATAACACAGTAGTAGAAAGCTACATGAAAAATGGGAAGTGGTATGCTAAAATTGTTTCTTCAAACAATAAAAAAGCAGTGATTGGCAGGGATATACTTATTGGATTTTCAAAATCAGATGGTTTATGGAAGGGTCATTTGTTTGCTCCAAAAAAGCAAAAAATATTGGCCGCCAAAATCACCCCGAAAAAGGATGTGTTATCAATTACAGTATCGTCGGGCTGGATATCTAAAACTATTGAATGGCAAAGGGTTAAAACGTGAGCGGGCTAGACATAATTGCTCAAATCTTTATCTACGGCGTATTTGTATGTCCGATTGTCATTTTGATTGTAGTTTTAAAGTTCAGTAAACAAAAACTATGGTACAAGATTGCCTTAAGCATCGCATTAGGTTTTATTGCTGCGCTTATTTGCTTCAGCACAGGAGTATTAATAATGTTTCGAGATGGAATGGGACCATAAAACGTGTAATTAAAAAGTAAGGCAGTCTTTTATCACTTTTGACACACTATGGCATATGACGCATACTTCGGAGAAAGAATTACAAAGATTTTAACTGAAAAAAAAGCAGACTTCTTTTCTAAAAACATGATGGGTGGACTTGTCTTTATGTGCGACAACAAAATGTTATGTGGACTCCACATAGACAAGCGATTTGGAGACACATTGTTAATGGCGCGTATTGGAGAAGTCGCATATGAAGAAGCGTTAAAAAAGGACGTTTGTTTGCCTATGGATTTTACTGGTCGACCAATGCGTGGGTATATCTTCGTTACTCCGGAAGGTTGCGATAAGGAGGAAGACCTAGAGTACTGGATAGATTTATGTCTTCAATTCAATCCACTGGCAAAAGCGAGTAACCCCAAAAAGAAAAAACCTAAAAATTAATGACTCCTCGGATGGAATCATTTCCACAAACAACGGTTGTTGGCAAATACGTTGAAATGTCGTTAAAGGATCATCGGACCTTTGCCCTTTGGCAATCTTTTATGCAAGAATTAAAACTTGTGAAAGGTCGTTTAAACACTGAATTGATATCCTTACAAATTGTCCCAGTTCCGTTTAAGTTCAATCCGGATGCACGCTTCACAAAATGGGCGTGTTGCGCTGTTGAAAATTCAAGCACAATACCTGACTCTATGGAATCGTTAACTATCCCACAAGGCCTATATGCCGTATTTATTCATAAAGGCGCTGCAACTTCGGCTCCAAAAACTTTTGGCTACATCTTTGGAGAATGGATACCCAATTCAATTTATGATATTGATTCCCGTCCGCATTTTGAAATATTAGGAGATAAATACAAAAATGATCATCCCAATTCTGAAGAAGAAATATGGATTCCGATAAAAGAAAAAAGTAATTAATACAGGTGCTTTGGCATGAACCTTTTTGGGCCAAATTTTAGTATAACATCAGACGAATTATCGGCTGTAATGTGGGACAATGATAGGGAATGCAGATATAAATAAATCATTGAAAACATGGACATTATCCATGACTATAAAAACATAAAACGTGATAAAAGTATTTAGGGTAATTGCAGTTCTATTGCTCGCTGCCGTAATGTTTATGAGTGGATTTGTATTGCTCGCTAAACATACATTCAATCGAAAAGACTGTATACGCTTCAACATCGATAATATAGAAGTCCGCACTGGTATAAATGTACCATCCGTTACAGATTGTGATTGTGAAGCAACTCAATCCGACAAACTGTCTACGTTTATTATCGATACAACACATACCAATCTAGCGACTTACATTGTTAAAAACGATTTCGAAAAAGGCGACAACTATTACTTTAAAGAAGGACAAAACGATAAAACAATTTGGAAGGCCCGCCTGGACACAGAAACCGCCGAGCTTCGTTTTAACATCCACTACTTAAAATGAGAAATCGTCGGAATAAAAGGGCAAGACTTAATCCCAATCCTTTTCTTCAAGGGTAAACAATGTCTCTACTGAGCATTCGAATATTGCTGCCAATCTCAAAGACAGCACCGTAGATGGACCATATTTGCCCAACTCCATAGCATTAATTGTTTGCCGACTAACTTTCGCTAACCTCGCCAATTCTGCCTGGCTAAAATTCTTCTTTGCCCGCTCTACTTTAATACTATTCTGCATTTATTTCGATTGATTTCATTTTTTGTATTTGCCAATTAAAACGGATAATAAAGAACAGCAAAATAGTAAACATATTAAATATCATTACCCATAAAAATCCCATTTCAAATACAAACAAGAAAGCGAGTAACAGTACAATGTAGTTCGTATAGGTTGCCCAAACCAGTGATTCTAACCGGATTTTAGAAATAAACTCATCTTCGTTTCGTTGCTTCGAAAACGCCACCAGTATTGAACCTAAGATAACCAATACAGCCAACATTTCGTTTAATACGTTATTTTCAATCCATCCAAAATAAGTGGTCTCACCCAAGATTTCGTCCATATAAATCGCGGGTACACGCCAATCTAAGAAGGCTGGCTCCCACTCCATAAACAAATCCAGTACACCCAATATCGCCGCCGGAATTAAGATAATCCATCCGAACTTCTTGTACTTTGAGGGAAATAAATATTTCACTTGCATAGGTTTCAAAATTTTATCAAATGTATGGCTTGTTTTACCAAATGTCAAGTTTGCTTTACTTTTCGTAAAACAAAGCAATCACTTTTAATCATTCTACTAGTTAAGAATATCTTTGCGCCATGACCAATAACGACGTACTTAGACGACTACGCTATTCTTTCGATTTAAGTGATTCTGACATGTTAAGTATTTTTAAACTGGCAGAATATGAGACTACCCGTACTGTAGTAACTGATTGGCTAAAACCAGAGGAACACGAGCAATATAAAAACCTTCCAGACAAACAACTGGCGACGTTTCTGAACGGTTTAATCTACAAGAATAGAGGAAAACGCACCGATGGGCCACTGATGAAGCCAGAGTCTAAATTGGACAACAATTTGATTCTAAAAAAACTCAAAATCGCTTTAGAGTTGAGAACGGATGAAATTGTAGATATGTTTAAGGCAATCGATAAGGAAATTACCTTGAATGAGTTGAGTGCATTCCTGCGCAATCCAAAGCAATCACAATACAAAGATTGTAAGGATCAATACCTCCGAAACTTCCTTTCTGCAATACAGAAAACGTATCGAGGAGACTCAATGATGTTTGATTGACAGCTTGTTAAAAATGAGTCTGTTGTTCTTATTCGACAAACCACATTTGTACTTGCCCGATTCCTTTCGCTTCAATTTTGCCTCTGTTTTCGAACGTATACGACGTATCATTTTTAATTAACTCATAAACAGATTCACTGATATTGACCCGTCCAGGCTCGCTTTCACTTTCCATGCGTGCTGCTGCATTTACTGTATTGCCCCAAATGTCGTAAGTAAACTTTTTACTGCCCACTACACCGGCAACAACGGGTCCATTGTGTATCCCAATCCTTGCTCGCCAATAAGGTTTGCCCTCAGCTTGTTTCTCTTGGTATCTATCCTCAATATATTTTGACATTTCAAATGCGGCTTGCACCACATGCTCCACATCATTTGGATGCGCATTGGGGATTCCTCCCGCCAACATATAGGCATCACCAATAGTTTTGATTTTTTCTAACTCCAGTCTTTCTGTGATTGCATCAAATGCACTAAAACAGGTATGTAATTCCGTCACCAACTCTTCTGGATTCATTTCATTTGACACCCCTGTAAAGTTTACAAAATCGACAAACATTACAGAGATTTCATCATAATGTCTAGCCTTAATAGACCCCATTTCTTTAAGTTCATCTGCAATAGATTGAGGAAGAATATTGCGCAATAATGCATCACTTTTCTCTTTTTCCTGTTGCAATTGTTCCCTCAACTGATGGCGCTCAATCGCGTATAGTACTGAACGAATAAACATGTTTCGTTCAAGCTTATTTTTCACCAAATAGTCTTGACCTCCCATGTTCATGGTTTTTAACGCCAGTAACTCATCGTTGGCGCTTGTCATAATGACTACAGGCAACTTGTAAGAAATCTCTGGAATCCTTTCTATAGTAGACAGGTAATCCGAATCCGGTAGATTTAGATCAAGGAGAACAACATCGTACTCATTTTTCTTTAAGGCTTCTAATCCTTCATTTAACAACAGATATACATCGAGATCGAAAGTGGTGTTTGGCACATCACTGAGTTGATCTTTATAGATCATCGCTGTGAATTCATCGTCTTCGATTACGAGCACCTTTATTATTCTTGATTCAGTCATAATTAGATGCTTTTTATTTAAGATTTGGGAGTAATCCTTCTAATTCCGTTTTGGATGTATGACAATGTTCCAATACGGTCTTCGCCATCTTTAGTATTTCCTCGTCCTGATTCCCTTCATGTGCGAGTCGTTCCATTTCACCAGCGATATCCGCCGCTTTTTCCATCCCCATATACGCTAAATGTGGTCGCATAGAATGTATTGTCTTTATCAAATCAACAGTGTCTGTTGCTTCTACTGCGAGTCCTATTTTTTCAATATTATCGGG
>JBLING010000206.1:0-5211 GCA_047639155.1 bacterium | reverse complement strand
GTGGCTCAAGTTCACCTCAAATCAATGCATTTTTAGCTGCAACTGGTTGGAATCTTAAGAAAATGATAAGGCAACTAAAAGTTGAAAATGAAAAAATATTTTTTGCCCTTTATAAACTCTTTTTTAGATTACTATTCCCCAAAATTATTAAGAGTTGGTAAGGAACGACTATTTACTCTGACAGTTTAGTTGAGGTATACCTCAAGGATCAGCGAATAGCGGCGCACTACAGAGATAAGAGACGGTATCTATACACTACAGATAAAGAACACATGCCATCATATCACAGGTTTGTCGCGGAATGGAGTAGTGAGAAGTTTATCACTTGGGCATCCCACATTGGCGATCACTGTAGGGCGTATATAATAAAGATCCTTAATAAAAAACAACACCCAGAGCAATCCTATAAATCCTGTTTGGGTATTTTACACTTGGCAAAGAAATCAGGAAATGATCGGCTTAACAACGCTTGTAAAAGAGCACTGGATTACCACACCTTTAATTATAAGATTATAGAAAGCATCCTTCACAATGGTTGGGATAATGTGCAAGATGCGGAGCCAGAGGATAGTCAGGTGTCTGATCATCAAAATATCAGAGGAAAAAATTACTATAAATAAAAAACAACAAAAATGAACACGCAAACACTAGAACAAATGAAACAACTAAGGCTGCAGGGGATGCATAGAGCCTTTAACACAGCATTAGAACCATCTAGTATTGATTACACCTATGATGAGCTTATAGCTTACCTGATGCAATCAGAATGGGATGATAGGCAAAACAGAAAAGTAGAACGGCTAGCCAAGGCCGCTAAGTTTAGGTACAATGCTGTTATCCAAGAGTTAGACTATGATACCCAAAGAAACATTGACAGAAATAAGATACTGCGTTTTGCTGAGTGCGACTATATCAAAAACAAAGAAAGTATCCTAATTACTGGAAGTACTGGAGTTGGGAAAAGCTATCTAGCTTCTGCTTTAGGACACCAGGCTTGCAGCCAAGGATTTAAAGTGATGTATTTTAACACGGCCAAACTGTTTACTAAATTAAAAATGTCTAAAGCCGATGGCTCTTATGTTAGAGAGATCAATAAAATTGAAAAACAAGACCTGCTCATCTTAGATGATTTTGGACTTAAACCTTTAGACAACATTAATCGACATCTATTTATGGAAATAATCGAAGACAGACACAGCAAGAAAGCTACCATCATTGCATCTCAACTTCCTGTGGAAGCTTGGCATCAAATCATTGGAGAACAAACAATTGCAGATACTATTTTAGATCGACTTGTCCACTCCGCTCATAGAATAGATCTTAAAGGGGAATCAATGAGAAAAAAACTAACTAGAATTAACTGAATTTACGCTCTTATAGAATCGATTTTAGGCACCTGTTTTACACGGATCACTTTAATCCGATGGGTGGATCACTTTACCCGATATCTCCAGTCAGACCGAATGTAGGTGCATAGTTAAACCATGCGTTGGGTTGATTCGCAACATCAGTTTGGCTATACACATTGTTGGAGAAGATAAATGAAAGCAAAACAGTAATGGTGAAACGGCTCAATGTTTTTAAAACAGGATTTCTAGGCATAAAGGGTTAACAATTTAATATCGATATCGTTTCTGGCAAAATACTCAAATCACTATTAAATACCGATAAGTTTGCGTACAAAATAACAAATATAGCGCAACTGCCGTTCTTACAATACCCTCCCTATTAACAGTTTAGCTATGAAAAGAACCTTGAACACCATTGTACAGGTATGTGCGTTTTTTAGCATCCTCACCTGCTGGTCATGGACCAATCTCGCGTCTGATGACATTCCAGAAATTCTCCCACTTGAAGATTACTTGAACGCAAACAAATTGTCGGTAGACGTCGTTTCGTTGGGTGGACACAGAGAAGAATGTATTGAATTGACAATAAGAAACTTAGGGCCTAAAAGTATCCAGTCCTACTTAGAACCAGGTAGACGGCTGTTATCCGAGGACACCACGGAACAAGACATTTTTATTGTCAAGAAGAAAACCTTTTCCATTCCACCGCTTGCGTCCATAACGTTAAAAGGATATGGTTTTTGTTGTCAGAGTTCCAATCATTCCCCGAAAAAAGTATCAACATACACAACAGGATACATGGCACCAGAAAAATGGGTTAAATTGGCAGATACCATAAACCAAAATCAGTATAATCCTGGGGCAATACAATCCGCGGTATGGTCAATAAGCAATGGTCACGCGATTTCTTCTATATACGATGTAAACAGAGACGCGATTTATTCACTGCTCCAAACCGTTGCATCCATTAGAAATGAACCCTTACCATGGTACTCTTTCACCTATGTGCAAGATTCGACTCAGCTATTTTCGAATGACCCGGAGAAGTTTCACGGGAAGGTTGAGTATTTTTTAAAAAACAACGCGGCAGTTTCAATTGTGGTAAAAAACACAAAAGGTCGCCTTATGACACATATAGAGAACGGCCATTTGCACGGTCACGGTAAACAAACGTACGATGTGGATTTGAGCGTAAAAGGTTGGCCGAAGGGAAATTACGAAATCATCGTAGTAGAAGATTTTTGGAATATCAATAGTGTGAAAAAATTTACAATCTAGATAAACAGTTCTGTCTATTTCTTGCATCAAAACTGCATTAAATACCCACAAAATTTTGTCTTCAAAGTGATTTTCACTATCTTGAAGCCATGGTAAAAAGTTATGTTGGCCCAATTCGGCAAGAAGCGGTTGATACTAAGACAGATAAACTCATATCTGCTTATATGACAACCAAAGTGATCTCGTTTCACCCTGATTTATCTATCTACGAAGCCATGCAAACGTTGTTGTGGAACAAAATATCTGGGGCGCCAGTAATCAATGAACATCAAGAGTTAGTTGGCGTGCTTTCGGAAGGCGATTGTTTAAAGGAAATTGTTAAAGGTAAGTATCACAATGCGATTCCAGACACTGGAACTGTTGGAGAGCATATGACACGAAACCCAGTCACCATTAAAACCAACATGACCATATTAGATGCTGCCCATTTTTTCTTAAGTCAGCGGTTCAGAAGATTCCCTGTGACTAAAAACGGTAAGCTGGTTGGTTTGTTAACCCAAACTGATTTGATGCGTGCTATGAATGAGTTGTAAGTATCATTAGAATCCTCCCTTTCGGTATTTTGCACCAATCATAAAAGTGCCTGTCTTATTGATTAAATTAGACTTACCTCCAAGTATTGTCTGAACGCCAAAACCACGTCTAGCATCGAAACCTATCGACCAATGTTCACCAACAACACGATGCACGCCGTAAGGCACATAAAACCGATTATACACAACTGGCATTGCTAAAAAGCGTTGCGTATTCTCTTCAAAACTTTCTTGCGTTGATGGATGCGCTCCAGGTTCAAAATATTCCCCTTCAATCAGTAACATCTCGTTTGACAAAGAGATACTTGCATTGGTTCCTACACCGCAATACCAAACAAACTTCTTTTTAGATCCCCATGTTCCATTCCACAAATAGGCGAATTCAAACGTGAATTCACTGTGCAGATTGCAATAAACAATGGACGTATCGAGCAATTCGTTTTTATAGGTAATCATAGATTCCTTCGGACTGTGAAATCCTATTCCAACACGCAGTGCTTGGTTCGACAAATACGCAGCTTTCTCTTTGCTCCATGGAGCGTAACTCCTGTTAAAGTATAATCCTAATCCAGCCGTTGAACTTGATATTTCTTCCGTCATTCCAGACAAATCACGTTTTAAGGCATCCGGATTTTCAGCTAACGCCGTTAAATTATTAAGCGACATACGATGGTATTGATCGTTGTCGACTCCCAACCCAAAATCAAATTGGTTGTATTGCCATTTTTTGATTTTGGTGGATTGTGCTATGCATACAGTAGCTGAGAGCAACAAAAATGTCCCAACGATAAGATACTTAGAATTGATTTTGAATAACTTCATAACGCAAGAACAAGTAAAGTTACTTTAATTTTCTTAAAGGGAATCTCTCATACAACGCACACCACTTCCACGTATTCTTTTGCTAGGACCTTTTTCAACTTCATCTACCGTGATAGTAAAACCGAAGCCAATACCTTCGTTGGACCCATTTATTGTAGAAGACCAACAACCACCATTAATATCTCTATTCCCAAACGACCCAAAATTAACACTTCGCTGTCCATTTCCAACAACAGTAAATAACAATTCATTCGTTGCTGTTGGGTTATGTACCCAATGTGCTGTACCTGACTCTTTTAATTTTGTGCCAGCTACATTTAATCCTCCTGCCGTATCAATCAAAGTTGACCAGTCATCCTCAGTTCCAACATGCCATCCTGTAGGACACAACTTACTATTTGTTGCTGCGTACTGATTATAAAGTGCTCCGTAAGGGTCTTTATAGACCTCATTATTTTCATACCAACAATAAGCATCCGTGGTTAAACCAGTCCATTCTATACTGTCTGTCACTTTTTTTATCGGTGTGCCGTCGTTATACCTTGTTGTCTTCAAATTACCCACCATCCAATCTTGATCACCAATTCGAACAATGTTATATGTATTCTTGTCAACATCGGATACAGTTTCGGTCTGAGCCTTTACAGTAATAGGCGAACCTCCAACCGCATTCGAGGAAGCCACCCAAGTGGCTTTGATTTGCAGTTCATTTTCTCCGAATCCACCCAACGTCCATTGAACTCGGTGACCCAACACATCTGGCATACGCACAGTTGCCATCGGTTCGGAAACACTTCCACCACCTTTGATGATTACATATTCTATAAGTATATCACCCGTATCACCACTAGCCAAGCCACTCGCTTCTGATAAGGTTGTAATAATATCTTTTGGAAGTGTGCCTCTTGCGGGTGCCGTTTGTCCATTTCCAGACTGCAAGCTTATGGTTGCTGGAACTGGGACTGGTGCTGGGCCGCATCCGAATAATTGAACAAAAAGAACCAAAAGAACAGAAATGATTATAAAACCTAGAAGTTGATTCTTAAAACGTGACATGATATTTTCCTTTACTTCGCTCAATTTGTTATTGTTATTTCATCTGCTTTCAGAGATTCTTTCCCGTTACTATCTCTCGCCATAACTGTATATCTGTACGTTACATCTTTCTGTACATCCGTATCTAGATAGGTCGTAACACCTGAGAGAACAACATAAGTAGTAATCAAATT
>JBLING010000205.1:0-5235 GCA_047639155.1 bacterium | reverse complement strand
AGCTGTAGAAACTCTTATACGACCAGTCATAACCCTTTTTCGGTTGTTGTGCCGTTATTTTTTTAGGAGTATAGACAGCACTTCTGGTGTCATATAAATCCCAATTGGAAGTCGTTAATCTCTTTTCGAGTTCCATTTGTTTATAGAGTTTCGTTCCTGGGTAAGGCGTTAAAACATGGTATGTAGAGGTCGTCACCCCATTTTCGACTGCCCAATCTACCGTTCTTTTAAAGACATCTGGGCCATCATCATCAAGTCCGAATACAAAGCTACCATTAATCATAATACCGAGGTCGTGAAGCCGGTCCGTTTCGTCCTTATAACTCTTATGCAGGTTTTGTTTTTTGTTGCTTTGTTTTAGATTTTTTGGAGAGAAGGTTTCAAAACCAACGAACAGACTACGTAAACCAGCTTCAGCCGCTTTTTCAATAAGGTCACCACGAAGTATCGAGTCAATTGTCGCAGCACCTTGAAACACACGATTCATGCCTTTCAGACCGTCAAATAGTTGTGTAGCGAACTTGGCATTTCCAAGTAAATGGTCGTCCAGAAAGTACAAATGGCGGCCTGGGAGCCAATCAAGTTCATTAAGGGCATCATCTACTTCCTGTGTGTAGAATGTTTTTCCGCCTTTATAAAATGTGTCTTTGTAACAAAAAACACAGTGATGCGGACAACCCCTGGAGACCACCATAGAATTTGGTACGAGATATTTGCTACGGTCAATTAAGTCTCTACGAATTAGTGGCGAGCCGACCAGCGTTCTTGTAAATGAGTTATACACTTTTAAGGGCTTTTTTGCGCGGAAGTCGTCCTTGAATTTCGGGAATGTGTCTTCACCTGGACCGAGAAATATCGAATCCGCATGTGGCATTGCTTCCAATGGTATTGAGGTGACGTGTAATCCACCCAAAACCACATAGACTCCTTTCTTTCGATAGTCGTCGGCGATTTTGTACGACCTATAGGCATTGGTGATATATACTTGAATTACAACCAAATCTGGGGTGTCGTCGAGATTTAACTGTTGGACGTGTTGATCAACAAGTTCAACATGATCATCAGAAGACAAATACGACGCGAGTGTAGCCAACCCCAACGGAGGGAATAGTGAATATTTGATAGGCAGCCAGATTGGTTTTTCTGCTTCGACGAGATAAGGAAGAATGAGTTTGACATGCATGCTAGTTTGTTTGATTAATTACACTTACTGAATTATGATATTTAATGTGGGTGAAAAACAGATAGAACAATCCGCAGAAACCACCAAAAAGACCACTTAACGCAATGAATTCAAACAATTGATTTGAAAACACGAGGTCAATCATGTCGGAAACAAAGGCAAATGGGTGTACAAAAACATCCCAGCTGTTCCAGCGCGCAATACGCCCAACGTAAATGCCGCAGCCAATAATTGGAAATACCAACAGTTTGAAAAACACTGCGCTACGTTGTGAAAATCGTTTTAATAAATCCTGGGCAACTGCATCAATGGTATAAATCATCAACATTAATCCAGTAAAAGCGTAAGTGAAAAACAGCACCAAGTCATACCAAAGGTTAATGCGGCTACCACGTCTGAAATGGACAAAATCGGTAATCAAATACGATGTATTTGGCAAGAACAATAACGTCAACCCGAGCAAAACGAAAAATATAAAGCGATTGCGAACACGGTTCATGTTTTGACCAATTGCGATGGGAATCGATGCGAGAATGAGGTTCCAAATTAAGAACATATACACCATATCCCATTCTAAGAAAACACGTATCGTAGAAAGCGATAAGCAGCACAAAATTAGATACTTAACTGGATGTATGTTTGATGATTTCATGTTAAAATAGTTGTGATAAAGTGACTTTATGAGCACTAATTCGATGTATTTGGTGATAGCGTATCATCGCAAAAACAATGCAGCTTATTCCAAAACCAAATACAGCCACTGGAAAGTGATTGGGCACATAAACATTGCTAAATGATTTTTGGATATCGAACAGATCTGTCCATGTGAAATTTGGTACGGCGCTTCGAGAAAATTGGATAAAGTCGATACAAAAACTTATGATACAAATCGTTGATCCGGCAATGAGCATCCCCCAATTTAACTTTCCAATTGGCCTATTCGTTTGTGCGTTTATTTTATTGATAATTACGGTAAACACTATCATCAATAATGACAATAGAACAGGTGCCCAAACTGGTCCAACCCACATAACGGGCAAGAGGAACAATACGTCAAAAGTGGCTAAAGATTCCGGCCAGTTTAAAAACACTTTAAGGAAAACGTAATAGAAAATGTCCCATATAGCGAATGCATAGATGAACCAACCAAAGCGGGTATTTTTATTGTGCCCGGCCATCCATCCAACTGCGATTAACATAAAGATAGTGGCGACTTCTCGCCATAATTCTAGGATAGCTAAGTTATGGCCAATGGTTTTAAGCGGGAAACCGAAACCATCTGGGAAACTTAGCTCCCGGAGATAAACGACCACTGCCGTTTCAAGTAAGCCCATTGCAACAGCAAAAAAGCCGACGAAAATGTATTTTTTGATAAGTGTTGTTTTCATATTGTTTATTATTTGTATCCCATCCATCCTAAATCATCAAATACTCCTGCTGTCACTGAGCTGAACACCCAGGCGATTAAGAATGATGGATGAATGCAGAGGTTAAAAATGTGAAACAGGTTAAATGTCCATGAAGAATTTATTGGAGAAACAAGAGGTTTGTAATTGTATATTGCGTTCGTAATAAATAGAATAAGACCAATGGCAATTGAAGTTATGAATAGTATTAAGCTTCGATGAGGAATGGCTAAAATCCCTACGACGGTGACATTTATCATGGTAAGATATTTCAACTGTTTTATAGTCAAATGATAAATATCGCATCGAGATACCTTTAATATCCAGCGATGACAAGCGGATATTCCCGCTTGAATTGGGAATAGAATTATCAGTGCTGTGATATAAAATGCAATTGGTTCCATGCTATGGTTTTATAGTCAGTGCTTAATTGATTTAAAAGTTTATTGAACCCCAGGGGGATTTGATTGCGATTATGAAATAAGCAATAGGTAGAAAGTAGAAAATTATAGTCGCGGTGAAATGCAGTAATCTATCCAATGATTTACCACCGACTAGCATGCCTTTAGTAATTCCAGAAATGACACTTATTAAAAGTACAAAAGAACAAAGGATAACCTGCTGATTCCTACTGATGTTTCTTGTCAGTGTGTAGATGAAAAGTGAAGCCGATGAAAAAGTAATTAGTGCGCTCAAGATGTACTTCAAGCCCCCTTTTTTATTTGCCATCCTACCAGGCATAATTTCTTTAGTTAACTGTGACACGAAACCATAGACAATAAGGTTAGGCATTAGTAGTATGACATAAATGAATAGAAGACCTATAATTATGGAAAACATAAATATAATTATTTTCAAAAGAGCGATTATTAGCCACATAGATTCCAGCGCTGAAGTTTTATATCAGTGTTTAGTTGCGTTAAGTCTTGCCTTAGAGCGAGATTTACCCAACTCCCATTCACGCACATCGTTATAGTTATAATTTGACACATTGTTTTCACGCCACTCCAAACGGCTTAGTTGTTGTTCGTTCATTTTCACAGCATGTGGCGAAAGCAAGTAGGTGTTTGATTTATCTAGGGAAAGCAGATAATCATAATCCACGCGTTGCTCAACACCATAAGGGTGCGTAAGATTGTAGTCCGTAATGAAGGTGCTCCAATTGGTTAAAGCGCTGACAATAAGTACAGTGTAGACATTAAACGCATTGGTTTTGTATAAGAAACCGAGGGATTTGTTTTGGACAACTGTGAGAATGGTTAGTGCTAATCCGATTAAACACAACACCAAATAGATGAAGATGATAAGCCTTTTTTCAGTTAGGCCATATTCACTTACATAGCTGTAATTGCGAAGGACGTTTTGCCATACAAAAACGGCGTTAAGTCCAATAAATATGTAGTTGGCTAGTTTAAATGATTTCTGACGTTCTTCCCCTAAATAATTGGTTGTTAACACAGTCAGTATTGCAGATGCGATGATGCTTACGATTGATGCATAAACGCCTTGGTGCACATAACTTGAGTAATTGAATCCTTCAGCAACACGACCACTAGCTTGGTAGATGATGTCTGAAGTAATAACAAATGCCAAGAGCACAACAACACTCCAGATGCCTAGTAACCAAGAGTTTAGGAACTTTTTGTTCCCCATGTACTCAGAGATTGCACTCGATTTGTTGGAAATATTGTCGTATACCGAGTTTAACTTTTGAGGAGCAAAGCAATAGAGCAGCACAGAAGCGGCAAACAAACCAAGGGTAGCAGTCCCAACAAATTGTGGAAAGTGATCAATGCGTATATGATTTAGAATATCCTTAAAAGCTGGAGAAGATTCGTAGTACAAAAGACTAAAAAAGCCGATGAGTACGCCTGGAATAAGTAGGGTCGTGAACAGGCCCTTGAATTTCCCATTCTTTGTGTTTAACCGTTGAAAAAAACGAATGATTACGCCAAATGGAGAAATGATAAAGTTTCCGAAGCCGGCAATAGTCGCGAAGCCAGGATCGACTTTAGGAATAACCAGCGCTACTCCCAAATAACCAAATGAAAGTAAGGTCATCGTAACGGCAAGTCCGTCACTATGCATAAATACTGCCAAACCACTGAGTACCAATCCTAAACCAGGTATTATAATGGATTTATACTGATGTTCTTCGACAACAATAAACGTCAACGCAAAAGCACCGCACGCATACAGAAACCAGTTTAACCCGGGATTAGGAGCTCTAAAAAAGCAGAATAAGAATAGGACGATCAATGCGACAAACCCTATAAAACGTTTAGATACCAATGTATTTTTCATAATGTATATTTTAGTTACCAAATAGTATTGAAATGATGTGTGTAAAGAAGTTGTGATCTTCTGGTGTGAAGAGTAAAAACGGTTCCCCAGGGAGACCAAAAAAAGGACTCATAACAAAGCCTAGATTTGTTCCGATAAGACCGAACATAATGAGCCATATCTTGACGAAAAGTTTTATTCTACTGTAGGAAATGTTATCGTCCGCTATATCGCGAACAATGTTCTTATGAAATAGATAAACCCCTGATATTCCGGCAATTGTCATAACAATGACGTTTATTAGTTTAAATACTTGGTAATCAGTATTTACCACCAAAAAGAAGAAGGTTATTGGGGTAAACG
>JBLING010000204.1:0-5252 GCA_047639155.1 bacterium | reverse complement strand
CCACGCGACATAGTTGCCCTTGGTGTCTAATGAAAAGTCCGCGTGATAAATCTGAAGTTGATGCCATCGTATTTAATTTTCGACAAAAATAGAATTCTATTGCTAAGATTGATACGTCCGAGATCGAGCATGTAAGAAACAATCCTCCATATCATTAAAACATTTTTTGGCCCAAAGGATACTTTGTTGCTGTTGATCCTCATCAACAATTGTGTTTAATTCTGTAAGAAAAGCCTTCCAAAATGGGATCAAGTTCGCGCCATATCCACCATAAAAGTTAAAGGTACATCCCTCTAAATTTGGGTTTAACTTTAACTGCTTTTGTATCATCGCTCCACCGAGGGTAGAACCCTCTACGACGTACATTCTGCCTAAGTACTCTGGTTTGTTTTTTGGTGATTCTATGGTGCACAATTGTATCGAAACAGGGTCAATGTTGAGTGATCTCAAATCGGTTTCAAGCAAAGATTTCTTGCTGCGTAGCTCAAGTTGAAGTGGAGTAAGATCAAAGCTGCCCGATGAAGCCCATTGGCCCTCCCAAGCCGCTATGTAGCGATAATTGGCAATGAGTAATTGTGTGTACTGCTCTTTTGTAAGCGTACGACTCATTATTTCCTGACCATAACTATGTTTCTCTGTATTTTGATGGTCGATAGACGTTGCTGATTTTATCTGTTCGTGTAACATTATTTAGAATGATTTAAAATAGTGACGCAATATTAATCAAGTAAGGCATTATCAAAAACTGTTTCTTGAAAAGTTACCAATGTTCAAACAAACGAATCGGGCATAAGCGCGACAGCTGTTGCATTAGTTAATGCATTGCGAAGTGGATATGTTTTACAAATGGAATTAAAACCATTTCTATATTTGCATAGATTTTGGTTCTTCTCGTACATACAACACGCGAAGATGAAAATGGGAATAAGGTGAGAATCCTTTACTGTACCCGCAGCTGTAAGCTCAAAAAAACGAGAATCATTCTTTAGTCACTGTTCGCCGTAAGCCAATGGGAAGACGATTCTTGGAGTAAGTCAGAAGACCTGCCAATATCAGCAATTGTGACGTTTTCGGGTTAAAAACGGATCAGGATTTTTGTTTTATCAATTGAAATTAAACGTTTTTGTATTTGTTGCAATGTGCATTGCGAACGCTATGTCGGCCTCAGCACAAATTGATTCCGTACTGCTTGATAGCACGGTGATAAGCCTTCGTGGTATTTCAAACACGTCGTCGATTAACGCGATTCAACTTAATAATAAATCAAGCCTAGGAGAGGTGCTAACACTAGAGTCACTTGTGTTTGTAAAACCCACTGGTGGCAATGCTTTGTCGACCATAAGTATCAGAGGGGGCACACCAGAACAATCGCCTGTTTTTTGGAACGGTTTAAACCTTCAAAACACATTAAACGGCAACATTGATATTGCATTATTGCCAGCTTTCATATTTGACGCAATCAGCATAAATGCAAGTGCCGCAACCAATAGCGGGAGTGGCGTAATTGCGGGAAGCGTAGAACTAAAAAACAACAAAATTGATACCATAAGGTCCTTAAAAGCAATTGTTGGTTTTGGGGCGTTTGGTTTGACAAATGTCGCGGTTAAAACGATAATACCATCTGATAAGTCTACCTGGAGCATCGCCGCTTTCCGTCGTTCGGCAAAAAACAATTACCCTTACCAAACGAGCTCAGCAAAAACTAAACCCTTAGAACATGCGCGCTTCGATTTGAGTGGCGTTTTAATCCAAAACCAACTTCGGTTTAAAAACTACAGCCCACTGAACATAAGGCTGTGGTGGCAACAAAGCAATCGTGAAATACCAGCCACAACTCTTGAGGCACGATCTCTCAAATATCAAATAGACAAGAGTATTCGGTTACAATCAGACTGGTCGAAGGTTCAGGGAAAAAATGAATGGAAGTTCATCTTTGGCAGCTTTAATGAACAGCTGAAATACCGCGACTCCGTCGCCAATATTTACAACGATTATTTGTTTTCAAACAACAGCGCACTAATACACTACAAACGACTAATTGAATCAAAGTTGCGCCTAGGGGTCGATCTAGAAGGTCGGTTCTTCGGAGCAGACGCGGACACGTTTTACAACCAAAATCGGATTGAATTAAGTGAAGCCATTCACTTGAAACACGACAATAAAAACCTTCAAACGCATTCTGGATTGCGTTGGGTTCAATTCAATGGTATTAGCGAAAAGCCAATTTTATTTAGCTTTAAAGCCAACAAAAAAATTGATAAATCTTATAGTCTATCAGCCTCTTTTTCAACCAATTACAGACTACCAACTTTCAATAGTTTGTATTGGAATCCGGGAGGCAACCCCAACTTGGGTCCAGAACGAAGCACAAATGCAGAAATGCAGCTACGATTCAAAAGAAAAGATGTCATTTGGACAGCAACTGCTTATTCAAATTATATTCAAGATCAAATGCGGTGGTTACCTGGCAATGATGGCATTTTTGCCGCGAGTCAAATAGTTGATCAAACGCAGTGGAACAAAGGTGTTGAAACCAGTACTCAAATAAATCTTAAACGGTTTCTGTTCATTGCAAACGGAACAATTATGAAGTCTAACGTAGTTGGTGATAAACGGAACTTACAGCAAACGTTTGTTCCCCAAATACAAGCAAATACTTCTTTGAGGTACAATTGGTCGAAGTGGTCGGTGGTGTATGGCAACAGCTTTATCGGCAAACGCTTTGTTGACGCAGATAACGAAGAGTTTTTACCATCGATTTCACTCCACCGATTGTCTGTTGAAGCAACTTTTAAGGATGTTTCGTTTTACGCCACAATCCAAAATCTTTTAAATGAATACTACACGGTTCTGCCATTTAGGCCCAACCAACCCCGTAACTTTTTACTGAACATATCTTATAAAATACTAAATAATAAAAAATGAAAACACTGATTATCACGATGTTAACGACAATAATTTCAACTGTTTGTTACGGACAAATTGGTTGGATGGCTACATTTGAGTCTGCTACACTAAGCAAAGCAGATACCTTTTGGAATGGAGCAGACTTGACGGGAAGCTTTAATAGCGGTAATGGCACTTTTAAAAATAACTACGACACCGCCTGGAAAGTTTGGGATGGATTTGGTGTGTCCAATATGACGGATACGGTAACAGCCAATTATACAAACCAGTATAGTGTTGTTTCAGGTACAGGGGTAAATTATACCCAGCAATATGCCGTTGTTAGCCATCAGTCTACAGTCATACTTGATAAACAACAAGTCGTTAAGGGATGTTACATTAACAATGCAACCTATCCAGCAATAAGCATGAAAAACGGTGATGGGTTTGCCAAGAAATTTGGTGGAACAGATGGAATGGACAAAGATTATTTTAGAATTATCGCCACTGGCCATATCGGAAATTCAACAACAGAGGAAGTATTCTATCTAGCGGATTATCGAGATGCTGACGCCAGTAAAGATTACATTCTAACCGACTGGAAGCATTGGAATTTGGAACGATTAGGTGACGTAGACTCTATCGTATTTACACTTGAAAGCAGCGATACAGGTCAGTTTGGGATGAATACACCTGCTTTTTTCTGTATGGACAATTTTAATTCAGATTCGCTCCAAAATTCATATACAATTTCTGATATATCCTTCGATTATCAAACTGATGTCGACAGTTTTGAGAATGGTTCAAACCATGATGGGGGTTTTGTAAACAATGGAGCTTTGTTCGTAAACGACTATAATAAAGATTGGAATAGTTGGACTGGGTGGTCACTCTCTAGCATGACAGACACGGTAAATGGTTCTTATGCGAATCAGTATAGCAGTATAGCAGGCAGTGGTTTTGGGAGATCCAAAACATACTTAACTGGGTACAATGAAGCTTCAATACTCTTTCCATATATTCCTGAGACTCATTTTAACAGTTTACGGTTTCGTGAGTACTGGGTCAGTGTAAACAATACTACGTACGGCTATAAAACTATGAAAAACGGAAACCAATTTGCAAAGAAGTTTGGGGGAACCTCAGGAGATGACAAGGATTATTTTGTCCTAAAAGTCGTTGGCACTTATTATTCTGGTGAAAAAACGGATACGCTGGAGCATTACTTAGCAGATTATAGATTTGACGACAACAGCCAAAACTTCATACAAAAAGATTGGATGTACTGGGATATTGCCAGCATTATAGACAACCAACCAGTGATAAGATTGAATTTTTGGATTGAAGGTAGTGATACCGGGCAATACGGTTTAAATACACCTGCATATTTTTGCATGGATAATATTTTCCCAGTATTTACATCTTTTCATAAAACTGAAAAACAGGTTATGAATATTTACCCAAACCCAACGACGGATAAGATAAATATTGATGTTGCCAGTAAAATTAAAGAAATTAAGGTAATCGACTTGATGGGGCAAAACCAAATGTCGGTTACGGGAAGCAATACAATTGTGGATGTAAGTGTATTAAAATCAGGAATTTATTTCATTCAGGTTGAAACTAACACAGGTCTAGTGACTAAGCAATTCATAAAAGAATGAGACTTCTAATAACATCGATAAGCCTCACGATATCCATCGCTGGATACGCGCAATTTGATCCAGCCGGAGGACAAAGTGGGAGCAAGGCCGTGCATCGCGACAACGCCTCCATCAGTTATTGGGGAGATTCTGTTACACTGGATTTGGGATTTCAACGGATTAACGCAAGTAATCCTGTTAAAGTAACAACATGTGCGGAAACCGATGCAACAGGCAAAGCGGACAATAGAACGGTTAGCTTGGGAGATGGGGGACAAGCCACATATTATTTCGAAAGGTCAATAAACAACATATCTGGACCTGATTTCGTGGTATTTGAGAACGGATTTGAATGGTCTGGGGGATATTTCTTGGAATTGGGTTTTGTTGAGGTGAGCAGTGATGGGGAAAAATTTGTTAGATTTCCTTCGGAATCAGCAGCGGACACAACAAATCAAATCGAAAACTTGGCCTACATGGAATGCAATTGGTACCACAACCTAGCGGGTAAACATCAAGCTCCTTATGGAACGCCATTCGACCTTGAACAACTTAAAGATTCTGTCGGTTTGGACGTTACGCATATTTCACATATACGCGTTGTAGATGTTGTTGGAAGTTTAAATGATTCCTTCGCTTCAGTGGATATTAATGGCAATAAAGTGAATGATCCATGGCCAACAGATTTCGCGTCTGGAGGCTTTGATATTGATGCAATTGGGG
>JBLING010000203.1:0-5261 GCA_047639155.1 bacterium | reverse complement strand
TATTCTTCATGCTCTGCACCTGCAAATGCAGTCGCAAAACAGAAAAACAGGCCAAACAATAAGATTTTTCTTAATCCAAACACTTTCACAAAGTCCTTATTTTCAGTGGGTTGAAACATCAACAGCTCCTTATTTTTCGGTGCGCAATTTAGCAACTAAATGATATAATTCAAAAGTTGTGAATAATAAATACAAGATTAGGAAATTCACTATTACAACCTTGTCCATTATATCATTGACAATCAAATAGATAACTATAAAAAAAATACTAAAAATAAATCTCAACCCAATGCTCCCATACATAAATGTTAAGAACGATTTTTGACTTGATTTCAAGGCTGTTTGTGAAATAAAATGGATAAGCATATTTAAGGCAAAAAAGAAACCAATTGCCAACCAGGACCAAAGAGAAACCACTTGACCAAATGCACTATGAATGAGTTGCATAAGACCTGCAATTACAATGGTCATTATGACCAATTTTATGAAGTACCTTTTCACTGACTACTTAATGAGCCGCAAAGGTGAACTTATTGTCATGATATGCCAATAAATAGGTTGAAAATATTGGATATAAATTATTTGGATTTAGAAACCCTGATGATAAGGTACATCATTGACCCTATTACCCCCAACACCGCCCCCAACAAAGTAAACCAGGGCGTTTCATTCTGCATTTTGTCATCAACTTTATTTCCCGCGTAAACCAATATCAACATAGTTGCCACTATTTGAAATGCCAAGGCAGAATACTTGAGGTAGTTCTGACTCGGTTTTTTACTGTCCAACTGCTCCTTTTGTTTGTTTTGCAGCAGCAATTGGAATGGCTGACTTGCCCATTTCACATTTGCCGTTAAACTCACTACCAGATTCAACAACAAGCTTGTTTGTGTGAATATCCCCAACGATTCGCGATGTTGATTTTAGATACAGAATTTCAGAAATACGAACGTTGCCAGAAACCTTACCGCTAATATCAGCAGATTTAGCATTGGCGTCTCCTTCAATTTTTCCTGAAATACCCAAAACCAATTTAGAGGAAGTAGTGACTGACCCGATTAAGGTACCGTCAATGCGTATATCGCCATTTGAAGTAACGTTTCCCTCTATTGTTGTGTCAGATCCTATCACATTAATAGATCCGTTGGGTGCTGATGATGTTTCTTTCTTTTTGTTGGATAACATAGTACAAATATGATGATTCTAAAATTTAATGTAGTCAATTGGATTTACTGCTTGCCCGTTATGCCACAATTCGAAGTGCAAATGTGGACCAGAAGTAAGCTCTCCTGAATTACCCATAAGGGCAATTACTTCGCCGACCCTAACACGCGTGCCTTGCTTTTTTAGCAGTACTGCATTGTGTTTGTAAACGGATATAAAATTGTCTGTATGCTGAAGTAACATGACATGCCCTGTTTCTGGTGTCCACGAACTCAATACCACAGTCCCGTCCAACGTCGCCTTAACTGCTGCATTTGGATAAGACGCAATGTCAATTGCTGTATGCTTATTCTGTACATTAAACGTATCCGTGATAACACCTTTAAGCGGCGTATAAAACGAGTAAACACGTTTAAGCGGTTCCGGTATTTTCGATTGTGAATCTGTTTGTGTGGTGGCCCCTTTTACCACTTGGGTTGCACTTGCAGATGCGGTAGAAAAAAAGCTCCATTGTGGGAGGTATGGTTCTGGTTCATGTTGAATATCATAAAATGAGGTAGCTGAATCCATTCCAATTAAGATTCTATACAGGTTGGAATCTCTTTGATCACGAAGTTCCATGGTGCGTTCAATGGAATCTAAACGGTGCTTCATTGCACTAAAGTCCCGTGGATTTATTTCTCCACCGCCAGGCATTAGATATCGCAACGGCGTTATCGGCAACAAAAAGATAGCGATCGCGGTAAATACGACTAACAATCCACTGAGCAGTAGCACAACGTTCAGTGGCGTTAAAACCATTGAAATTCGCTCTTCTAAATTGACGTCATTACGTATGATTAACCTGTACCGATTGCGCAGTTTCTTGGTTAAAAATTCCTTTATTCGAGATACTTTCATTTCAATTGTGGGAACTCATTAACTAAAAATACCCAGTTATAAAATATTATTGCAGTTTCAAAGTTATAATTAATACCAATATTAATTTGAATCGTGAAGGTATTTACACCTAATAAAATTCTGAGTATTACCCTTTTACTGCTTGTTCAGGTAACGGCGTTCGGTCAGCAAAAGGAAAGCTGGTTGAAAAAGAATTGGCATGACATGAACGCACGATTTAATGGTCTGTACATTGCTAAGGTCCAATTAGACGAAGCACAGCAAGCATTAAAGAATCAGCATGTAGACGATTTTAATCAAATTATTAGTGTGTTTCCTTACGGAACTGTTGAACAACGTATTGCTCAAAAACCCAATTTAGAAGAAGTATATAAAAAATGCTCTGGTGTGATCAAAAAACACCCAAAAAGTAAGTGGGTAGACGATGCATGGTATTTAATAGGCCAATCGTACCTCTATCAAAATGAATTATTTACGGCTATAGAGACATATCAATATGTTGCGAACCAATTCCCCAACGGAGAACGTAAGTATGATGCCAAGTTAGGTATACTAATGTCCTACATCGCTCAAGAAAAATACTATGACGCTGAAGCCATTATGAGCGTGGTTAAAAAGGAAGGTGGGTTTCCAGGTCGATTACAAAAAGATTTCTCCGCCATTTCATCAGAAATTTACATCCAACAAGAAAAATACCTGCAAGCAATCGATGCTTTAGAAATGGCTTTAAAGCTGTCTAAAAAACGAGATGTAAAATCTCGATACAACTTCATTCTAGCTCAGTTGTATTTGAAAACCAAGGATGTTGAAAAATCCAAAGACCATTTTATAAAAACTATAAAGCTCAACCCGCCTTATGTTCTTGCCTTTCAATCCAATTTAGGGCTTATAAAAACAATTGGCTTAAGTGATGAAAAGTCATTAAAAACACCCCGTAAATATCTAAAGAAGATGCTTGCGGACGACAAAAACATAGACTATTACGACCAAATCTATTATGAATTGGCCAACCTTGAAATACAGGCTGGAAACATGGATGAAGCAATTCGGTATTATGGATTATCGGCTTCAACCAGTGTTAAAAATAAAGATCAAAAAGCGAATAGCTACCTCGCGCTTGCAAAGATATATTTCGAAAGAAAGAACTATGCAACATCTCAAAAGTACTTTGACAGTACCGCTATGTTCATGTCAAACACTAGGGCAGATTTTGAAAACATAAAAGCCAAACAAATTGTATTAACAGATTTGATTGAGAACTTGATTATGGTATATACTCAAGATAGCCTATTGGAATTATCTAAGTTGTCCAAAGAAGATTTGGACAAAAAAATAACAGAACAACTCTCATACGACAAGCGACAAGCAGCCCTTGCGAAAGAAAGAGCGGAGCAAAACCAACCCATTGTTGATGACTTCGATCCATTCGGTCAACCCAATAAAGTCAATACCACTGCCGTGGTGGGTGGTTCATGGTACTTTTACAATAAGTCCGCAATCGCACGAGGTTCTAACGATTTTAAAAGACAATGGGGTACCCGTGTAAAATCAGATTTATGGCGGTATTTGAGCATGCAGAGCAGCTTGAATAAACCCAATGAATCAATTGACGGGGATTCGAGTGATACAGACAATGGCGATGACATTTATGACCGGGATCAAGATCCCGATGCACAAGAAGTAATTAGCAACGTATCTGACGACAAAAAGAAATATTATAAAAACATACCGTTTTCAAAAGAAGCAAAAACATCCGCTTTGTCTAAAATTGAAATGGCACTGTTCAACACGGGAAAAATTTATTTTGAAGACTTAAAGGAGTTCACTAAATCGAAGTTCTATTTATTAAAAGTACTAGATCGTTTCCCTAACGGAACAAATGAACCTGAAACATATTTCATTTTAAATAAAATTGAAACAGAATTGGGTAACGCCGATGAGGCGAATAAATACTCCAAACTTCTGGATAAAAAACATCCCAAAAGCCCATTCAACCTAGTGTTAAACAATAGGGAACTTGCGGAGCAACTTGGCGGGACGAATGAGGTTTCGAATTTGTATGAGCAAGCATATGCTGCATATATGAACGGCGATAACGAGAAAGCGTTGGCGCTAAAAACTGAAGCGAGTGAAAAATATGCTGGTAACAGTTTACAGGCTCAATTTGATTACTTGCAGGCATTAATCGTTGGTCGCACCAAAGGAAAAGATGCATACATGACAGAGTTACAGCGAATCGTTGACTTGTATCCTGGCACGCGTATATCGAACCAAGCAAGTTATACCATTCAATATCTCAGAGAGCAGGGAACTGAGGACGCTAATGAATCAGAATCGAAAAAATACGCCTTTGACCCAGGAGAGGAACACTATTTTATTGTGATATATGACGGAGGGGATAAGACGGATATATTGGCCGGATTTAGTGACTATAACCGCGAAAAACATAACTCTGCCCAAATTAAGATAAACGCATACCTGGTTGGTGACAAAAATGTGATTGCCGCTCAAAGCTTTGCAGATAAAGACATTGCAGAATCGTATTACCTAGAGTTTATAAAAAACGACATGTTCTTTAAAGACCTTGGCATACGTGCTTATGACTTATATATAATCTCTCAAAGTAATTTCCGTACTTTGTTAGTCGATAACAATGATGACGCTTACGCATTGTTTTTCGTAAGAAACTATATTCAGTAATATGTTTGGTAAAAAGAGGTCCGGTAAGAAGACAAAACAAAGTTTGTCTCGTCGACTATGGAAGTATTACTTCATTGGTTTAGGATTATTCATCTTTTTCATGTTTACAATTAGCTGGGGATGGTGGGGTTACATGCCCGATGTAAATGAAGTTGCAAATCCCAACACTACGTTAGCTACTGAAATTTACTCAGAAGACGATGAATTACTGGGCAAATTGTATCGTTTAGAAAACCGAACAAATATTGAGTATAGCGACATCCCTCCTTATATGGTAGAGGCGCTTGTGGCTACTGAGGACGTCCGTTTTTACAAACACAGCGGCATAGATATAAAAGCGCTTGTTAGAGCCGTTACGAAGCTTGGAAGAGATGGTGGCGGTAGTACATTATCTCAACAGTTAGCGAAAAACTTGTTTCATGACTTAGAAGGAAATAATAAAATTCAACGCGTTATTCAAAAATTCAAAGAATGGATCATAGCTGTAAAGCTTGAAC
>JBLING010000202.1:0-5269 GCA_047639155.1 bacterium | reverse complement strand
TTGGAATTGAAGAGCAAAACAAAGAAAGAGAATACTTTGAAGTACCGTATAACATCTCTTATGAAGAAGAAGATAGAGGCGTAGAAATGGTTGCGATGCCATTAGATGACTATCGACTAACGGTAATGATTGATTACAATTCTCCTGTTTTAGGAAGCCAACATGCTTCCATCACAAACTTGTCAGAATTTGAATCCGAAATATCAAGTTGCCGAACATTCTGTTTCCTGCATGAGTTGGAAATGTTGGTTGAGAACAACTTGATAAAGGGAGGTGACTTAAACAACGCAATTGTAATCGTTGATAGAGTTGTGAAAGATGAAGAGCTTGACCAATTGGCAAAACTCTTTAATAAGCCAAAGGTAGAAGTGAAAAAAGAAGGTATTTTGAATAACGTTGAATTGCGTTTTCAGAATGAACCAGCACGTCACAAATTGCTGGATATGATAGGAGATTTAGCACTGATTGGTACACCTTTAAAGGCTCAAATTATGGCAGCTCGTCCAGGTCACGCAGCAAATGTTGAATTTGCAAAAAAGATTAAAGCAATTATCGTAAAGACTAAAAAAGAAGCAGATCGTATGAAGAATGTTCCGAAGTATGATCCCAATGAAGAGCCTATCTTCACTTACCAACAAATTGAAAAAATTCTACCGCATACTTTCCCATTTTTGTTGGTAGATAAGGTGATCGAAATTAATGAAAACAGCATTGTTGGTGTAAAAAATATAACAGGAGATCAATATTTCTTTCAAGGCCATTTTCCTGGAGAACCATTAATGCCAGGCGTATTGCAGCTTGAAGCAATGGCACAAGCTGGAGGGGTATTGGTTTTGCATGACAAAGAAGACCCTGTGAAGTGGAGTACGTATTTTGTTAAAATTGAAAATGCCAAGTTTAAAGGTAAGGTAATTCCTGGGGATGCTTTGATAATAAAGATGGAATTACGCGCACCAATTCGACGTGGACTTTGCCTAATGCATGGAGAGGCTTATGTTGGCAGTAAACTCGTTTGTGAGGCTGACATGATGGCTCAAATAGTAGAGAATAAATAAGTTATTTTTGCCGAAATGATTCAACCATTAGCATACGTAAATCCAGAAGCGAAAATAGCCAACAATGTTGTTGTTGAGCCCTTTGTTACAATACATAAAAATGTTGAAATAGGTGAAGGTTCATGGATTGGATCAAATGTTACAATCATGGAAGGCGCCAAGATTGGGAAAAATTGCAGAATCTTTCCTGGAGCCGTAATTTCAGCCATCCCACAAGATCTTAAGTTTAATGGTGAAGAATCCACCGTTGAAATTGGTGACAACACGACTATACGTGAGTGTGTTACAATAAACCGAGGAACTGTTGCCAAAGGAAAAACTGTTATAGGAGACAATTGCCTATTAATGGCCTATGCACACATTGCACACGATTGCATTATCGGGGATAACGTGATTATTGGAAATGCATCACAAATTGCTGGTGAAGTAGAGATACACGACTTTGCAATTTTGAGTGGTTTAGTTGCTGTTCATCAGTTCGCTAAAATTGGGCCACACGTAATGATTAGCGGGGGTAGCTTGGTGCGGAAAGATGTACCGCCATATACCAAAGCAGCGCGTGAGCCATTGTCATATGAAGGTGTCAATTCAATTGGACTTAGGCGACGCGGTTTTGCACCCGAAAAGATTGCTGAAATACAAGAAATATACAGGATGTTGTATTTGCGCGGGATGAATAATGCCAAGGCCTTGGCGAAAATTGAGGCTGAAATGCCTGCAACGAAAGAACGTGATGAAATTATTAGCTTCATAAAAAGTTCTGACCGAGGAATCATGAAAGGTTTCTTATCTCGCTAATATGGCTATTGAATTAGCATTTGAGAATGTATCCAAACGATTTAAACGGGATTGGATTCTAGAAAATTTATCATTTCACATAAAACAAGGAAGCAAAACTGCCATCTTAGGTAAAAACGGCAGCGGAAAATCAACCCTCCTTAAAATAATATCTGGTTTTACTTCTACAACAGCTGGAGAAGTTCAGTGGACCAAAGATGCTGCACAATTAGACGTAACAAAATGGCATCTCAACTATACTTTTAGTGCCCCATATCTTGAGTTGATTGAAGAATTCACTCTACAGGAAAGTATAGACTTCCATTTTAGCCTTAAAGGAATTCGTAAAGACATTGTGCTAGATGATATTCTAAAAGAAGCTGGTTTATCCGACCATTTATCAAAGCAGGTTTGTAACTTTTCAAGTGGCATGAAGCAGCGTTTAAAATTAGTTTTGTCGCTTTGCTCTGACGTTCCTATCTATTTGTTAGATGAACCATGTTCTAATTTAGATCATTCAGGAATTGAGTGGTACAAGACAATGATACAATCCTTACCCTCATGCAAAACGATTATTGTTGCGAGTAACAATAAGGATGAATACTCCTTTTGTGAGGACACGATTAACGTATTCCGACACGCGAATTAGCGTTTATTCACGCCTATTTGCTCCAGAGGTTGTATTTTGCAATACACCACAAAGCGCGAAAACCATCCTTCCACCCTATTTTTTTCCCGTCTTCATATGTCCGACCATAATACGAAATTCCAATTTCGTAAATTCGTACTTTAGGGTATCGTGACATTTTTGCAGTTACTTCAGGTTCGAATCCAAACCTTTTTTCCTTCAGCTTAAATGACTGGATGATTTCCCTTCTAAACACCTTATAGCAGGTTTCCATATCGGTAAGGTTTAAGTTGGTGAACATGTTGCTTAACAATGTCAAAAACTTATTTCCTTGTGTATGCCAAAAGAACAAAATGCGGTGTGGCTTGCCTCCCATAAATCTAGAGCCGTACACAACATCCGCTTCTCCGTCTTCAAGTGGTTTTAACAAATCATTGTACTCAAAAGGGTCATATTCTAAATCCGCATCTTGAATCAATACATATTTTCCGGTTGCTCCCGCAATTCCGGTGTGCAATGCGGCCCCTTTACCACTATTCACGGTATGTTCTAACAACCGAATATTTAATTTGGGATTTGCGGTTTGATATGACGCTACAGCTTCTGAAGTATTGTCGGACGAGCAATCATTAACAATAATGATTTCCTTTTCTAATTCATTAATTAAAACAACGTCGCGCACCTTGTCCATTATTAAATGGATGGTTTTGCCCTCGTTGTATGCAGGGATTACAATTGAAACGGCGTTCTTTGTCATAAATAAAGGGGCAAATTAACATAATATGAGCGACAAATTGGACAACGAAAGCAAAGTATTGAGTCGCAGGATTGTAGTAACGGCTGACGGCTCTACGTCCATTGAGATTCCAGAAATGGATGAAATGTACCACAGCAAGAAAGGGGCAATTCAAGAATCTCAATTTGTCTATGTCGATCATGGGCTGGCCCTTTTGACCAAACCGAATGTGGATGTACTGGAAATTGGCATGGGAACTGGTTTAAACCTGTTGTTGTTTCATCTTTATGCCGAAAAAAATGTGTTAACCATTCATTACTGCACACTTGAGCCTTACCCGCTCACCGAAAATGAATGGCAACACCTCAATTATGAAGCTTTGTTAGACGTTCGTGAAGGTATGGTTAAGCGTATACATTCTGCAGAGCCAAATGTGAATTTCCAAGTTAGCGATTTTGTTAATGCAGAAGTACACCACAGCAAACTTGAGGATTGGACCGTGAATGGTGCATTTGATCTGGTTTTATTCGATGCATTCGCGCCAAACAAACAAAGCAATCCTTGGGTATTATCCAATATTAAAAAACTATACGACTTGTTGCGGCCTGGTGGCATTTTAACAACTTACTGTGCCCAAGGTCAGTTTAAACGAAACCTTCAATCTGTAGGGTTTGAGGTCACCAATCCAAAAGGACCTATGGGGAAACGAGAGATTACAGTTGCAATTAAAAATTGACAAAAAAAATCCCGCTCCTTTAAGAAGCGGGACTCATTTATGAGAAATTTATTTCTTACTTAACCGTAAACTTCTTAGAAGCTGTGTATTTACCTGAAGTAATTGAATACAAGTAAATACCTGGCATTAAGTTGTTTGTGCTTAAAGTTTCAACGTGCTCACCGGCAGTTAATTTAGAAGTAGCGCTCGTAATGTTTTTACCTACTAAGTCATACATTTCAATAGACACAGTACCAGGCTGACCTAAAGTGAAAGGAATGTTTACTTCTGCACCTGAAGATGCTGGGTTAGGATATGCATTACCTAATCCATAACCTGCAGTATTTAAGTCTTCAACAGAAACGTTTGGAGAAGACATTTTGAACAAACTATACGTATGCTGTCTAGCCAAATTGTTTGGAGGATTGGATGGGAAGTACCATTGTGCAACTGGAGAGCTGTAACGTTGGTTGGTAAATGCAAATACACCATGGTTCATTGTGCTATCTGCTAAGAACGCTGGGTTGTTCACATTTCCTTGACGAATGATTAACGGCATAAATGTATTAATCTTAGTGTCGCCAGTTACCAATGAATCGTTTACAAGTGTGTCACCGAATTCATATGTCATGCCTGGTATAAATGAAATAGTAAAAGCTGTCAAGCTAGAACCACCAGTAGTTGACAATCCTGTAGCAACTTCCATAACTCCAGAGAATGACCCAATACTTGTATTGTAGAAACCTTCAGTAGATTCTGAAATAGGCACCTTAATCTCTTTAGAAGGGCTTGAGCTTCTATTGATTGCAGGCGTATAAGTAGGAGCCGCAGTTCTTGACTGATCACTCGTCCATGTTAAACCAGCAACATCACTGTTATTGAAAAATTGTATTAAAACCGTGTCAGTTACACTTGGGTTCTCATTTCTGTATTTGTAAAAGAACGCAACAGAATCCACAGTGTAAGCATTGAATCTTGACAATGGTGGAGTTTCTGGTATTAGAGCAAAATGCTCACTTGTTGGATCAAAAACTTGACCTACGCTAAAAACACCAACGTGATCCACGTATGGGTTGTCGTTGTCATCTCTAAAAATCTGAACAGCTAAAGAGTCTGGCATCATTGAAGTTCCGGTAAAGTATGTGATACCTTCACCATTTTCAGTTAACGCACCTATGTAACTGTACCACTCGTCTACGGCTAATTTTCCGTGTTTCTTAAGTGTTTCTTTGGCAAATTGCGTTAAATCGTCAGCAACGAATTCCTTGCCAAAAGGGTTAGCAGTGTTGGCTGCATCTGTTACCTGGCCATTTGCAACAACAGCTGTTGTAGCAATTATCCCGGTGACAAATAATTTT
>JBLING010000201.1:0-5325 GCA_047639155.1 bacterium | reverse complement strand
CGAAATCCATTCTCGCGCCGTAGCCCATGTGTTTTAAACTGGTCAATTGTTGTTGACGACGAAGCAACTCCACTGCCGTTATATGGCAGATTTAGTCGATCCAAGTAGACTTGTATTTGTCCATCTTCTCCCGGCCTTCCATGCAATGCAATAAACACCGACGTACATAGATTTGGTAGGTCTTCATATGTTATTTCC
Source organism: bacterium (assembly GCA_047639155.1). Classification (GTDB taxonomy): domain Bacteria; phylum Bacteroidota; class Bacteroidia; order NS11-12g; family UBA9320; genus UBA987. The sequence continues at coordinate 5,127 of JBLING010000201.1, read as the reverse complement.
TCTGGCTCGAAAAAAGGTGGTGATTCGGTATATTTCTCGGTAATTGAACGTGTTTCTTCTATAATCTTTGAAATTATTGGAGCATGATGATACGCTTCAACTTTCGCTTTTATGTCGTCTGCGTTGTCTTTCAACATCACATTTATTGGAAGTAAGAACAGTCTATGTTGATGCTTGTCCCCAGTTAAGAAAACAGGGATTGGATGATACTTGCCTGATGAGGCGAGTTTTTCATAAATATTACGTCCACTTTCAACGGATATATGTCGTTCAGTGGAGTATCCGCCCATGATAATAACGACACGTTGTTTTGTGTTTTCAACTGAAGCTTTCTGCTTGAGTGCAATGTCCAGTGACTCAAGCATCGTCATTTTTGTGACCATTGCTGGTATGCTGGCAATTCTTTCTGCGATTGAGGTTCTGATTATATAGGTCAGAAACTGGCTCGGGTTTAAACCTATTTCAGCGGCTTGATGGAAGAAAAACGATGAAGGCATCATACCCGAAGTGGTATTTGGGTCATTCAAAAAGATTTGGTTGTCCTCTGTGAAGAAGCCATCTATTCTCGCATAAACGTTAAAACCAAAGTCGGTGAACAGTGTCGAACATGCGGTTCTAATCTCTTCAATCTGTTGGTCTGGTATTTCTATCGGAGTGATTTTACGTGACAATCCTGGTAGATACTTCGACTTATAATCGAAAAAATCAGTCGACTTTGCAATTTCGGTCGGGGGTAACGCTATTACCGTGTCATTATTATCTTTAACGACAATGCAGCTAAATTCTTTGCCTTTAATTAACGATTCAACTACAATCTCAACTTCGCCTCTTATCGCATGAAGCGTCACCGATGATTTGGAGGCTAATGCCGTGTTTAAATTGGATATTGCCTCTTCAGGATGATGAACCTTGTGGTTGTCAATAACCAATGGAAAACCAATTGAACTTCGTATGTCTGACAGTTCTCGAACAAACTGAACCTTGTCTACGGAATTCCAGTGTTCTGACGTTAGTTCTTGAATAAAGAAACTATTGTTGACTGCGTTCTGAAAAATTTCAAAACTATTTTCTTTTACAATGTTGACCCCGATAGACGATCCTTGATTTGCGGACTTAACAACCAATGGAAATCCGATTTGTGATTTTACTGTATTATAAAAATCTTGCGGATCCTTCTTCCAATTGTCTTTTGTTAATCGCTTGTATTTCGGACCTGGATAATGTTTCGCAGTCATCCAATCTTTCTGCACAGCTTTGTTCATGCCAATTGCAGACGGTAAAATTCCAGAACCAGAATATGGTATTCCGTACCATTCAAGTAAGCCTTGCACATTTCCGTCTTCACCTTTTTCTCCGTGAAGTGCTAAAAACGCAAAGTCGATTAGTCCCGACAAATCACTTGGTTCAACAACATCACCGATCTCAGAAAGCATAACTTTTCTTTCTTTGGTGGACATTTTTATGCTTTCAGAGTAAATCTGAAAATCGTTGATTGACTCGGGTAGGAATGAAACGGGTGGATAGAAATCACGGATGGTACCACGGTAGATGTATTGCCAGTTTAACGAAACCAAATTGCCAAACTCATCTATAAAAATTGCCAAAGGCTCAAACAAGTCTTTGTCTAAATTATCATACACGGTTCTACCTCCTGCGAAGGACACTTCTCGCTCGCGTGAACTTCCGCCAAAAAATATTCCAACTCTAATACGATTTAAACTCAATATTTTTCGTGTTTTAAACTTAATTTAAATTCTGACTGTCAACCTTTTAACTTAAAAACGACAGCAATTGTTGTTTATCAATTCGCATTACATCGAATTTGATTAAAATTGCAGACTTCTATGTTGGAACAATAATTGAAATCTATCTTAACAAAAACAAGAAATGAAGAATATAGTTATCGCCATTACCTTAACCTTTTGCGCAATCGCAACGCAAGCAGAAGTTAAAGACAGCACCACTACTAAACAATCACTCCCAAGTGTAATCTTAAAGAATATTGACGGTGAAAATATTGATATGGCCAGTAATGCCACAAACGGTAAAATCACAATTGTATCGTTTTGGGCTACTTGGTGTAAGCCATGTATCAAAGAATTGAGAAATCTCAACGACGTGATAGATGATTGGAACGAAGCGTATAATGTTGAGCTGGTTGCAGTTTCTGTTGATGATAGTAGAAACTCTGCGCGTGTTAAACCATTCGCTGATGGCCAAGGTTGGGATTTTGATATATTATTGGATCCAAATGGAGAATTACAACGCGACATGAACGTTACCAATCCTCCAGTAACCTATTTGGTGGATCAGAACGGCAAAATCGTTTACACGCATACGGGTTATTTGGAAGGTGATGAACTTGATTTAGAAGACGAGATAATTAAGCTTCAGGCAAACAATGTTGAGAAAGAAGATAAGCCTGACGAAGACGTTGAAGAAACGTTGGAAGAAGAAGATAGTGACGAAGAATAATTCGTAAACAAGATATTCATAAGGCCGCGACTAAGTCGTGGCCTTTTTTATGCTTTTTTCAACGAAGGATTAAGGAAGCCACCTTCTAATTTGGTTTTGAGATACTGACCCGTATACGAATCTTTACAAAGAATCATGCCTTCTGGAGTACCTTCAAACACGACTGCACCTCCTGCTTTGCCACCATCTGGACCAAGGTCAATTACCCAATCTGCGGACTTGACTACATCAAGGTTGTGCTCAATGGTTACAACTGTGTTTCCACTATCAACCAAGGCATTTAACGATTTTAATAGCTTTTGAATATCGTGAAAGTGCAAACCAGTAGTCGGTTCATCAAAGATGAATAGTGTGTGTGTTTGACTGTTGTTTTTGCCCAAAAATGAGGCAAGCTTTATACGCTGTGCTTCTCCCCCACTTAAGGTGTTCGACGATTGTCCTAATGATACGTAGCCGAGGCCAACATCCTGTAAGGGTTGAAGTCTTTTCTTGATCAACGAAACTTCACTAAAAAACTCCATGGCGTCATCCACTGTCATCGAAAGAACGTCATGTATATTTTTGTTTTTATAGTTTACTTCGAGTACTTCTTGTTTAAATCGCTTGCCTTTACATACTTCACATGGAAGGTGTAAATCAGCCATAAACTGCATCTCAATTATCTCCTCGCCTTCCCCTTTACAATTATCGCATCGTCCACCTTCAACATTAAAAGAAAAGATTGAGCTCTTGTATCCTCTTTGCTTTGACAACACTTGATCAGCAAACAAATCTCTTATTACATCGTAGGCCTTGACGTATGTCACTGGGTTAGATCGAGATGACTTACCAATTGGATTCTGATCGATCATTTCAACTGCTTGTACACGTGAAACATCCCCAACAATTCCATCTGATTCACCAGGTTTGATTCCGGCGTATTGATCCAATGCACGAAGAATGAGTGGATAAAATACACCTTTTATTAAACTCGTTTTCCCAGAACCTGAAACACCAGTGACAACCGTGAGTGCTGACAAGGGGATTTTAGTGTTGACTCGCTTCAAATTGTTGTAGCGAACGTTTTTTAACTCAATGTGGTTGTTCCATTTTCTGCGTTGCGATGGAACAGGTATTTCCCGTACGTTGTTTAAAAAATCAGAGGTTAGTGTTTTCGAAGTCATCATGTCGTCGAAGTTTCCTTTAAATACAACCTCACCTCCATTACTTCCAGCAAACGGGCCGATATCGATCAATTCATCTGCTGAATGCATCAACTCTTCATCATGCTCAACAACAACTACCGTGTTGCCTGCATGCTGTAATTTCTTTAACACTTTAATTAACCGCACCGTATCGCGCGAGTGAAGTCCAATACTTGGCTCATCCAAAATGTACGTTGAACCTACCAAACTACTGCCCAATGAGGTCGTTAGATTAATGCGCTGGGATTCGCCACCTGATAGACTGTTGGATAACCTATTTAGACCCAAATACCCTAGACCAACATCAGACAAAAAGACTAGGCGAGAATGAATCTCTGTGAGCAATCGCCTGGCAATGTCTTGATCTCTTGGGCTAAAGGTAAATACGTCAAAAAATGCTTTCGCTTCTTCAACGGTCATTAATAGCACTTCAGAAAGCGCAATTTTCTTTGATGTACCTTTTGAGTGAAATGGAATTTTGTTTTCACTTACGATTTTCACAAAGTTAGAATCATGTCTTAACCGTGTGCCTTTGCAATCAGGACAAATCGTTCTTCCCCGATACTTCGCCAACATAACGCGATACTGAATTTTATAAGAGCTCTCTTGTAAAAATCGGACAAAATCATTTATTCCTTCAACACCCTTTCCTCCTTGCCATAAAACATCCTTCTCTTCTTCAGAAAGTTCCATGTAAGGTTTGTGAATCGGAAACACATCAGAATTAACGTTTTTAATAAACGCGTCTTTCCATTTGCTAAGCGACTCACCGCGCCATGGAGCAACCGCTCCTTCAAACAAGGACAAGCTCCTGTCTGGAATAACCAACGACTCATCTATTCCGATAATGGTCCCAAAACCTTGACACGTTTTACACGCACCAAACGGGTTATTAAAACTTAAGAAGTTTATAGTCGGGCGTTCAAACTGCATGCCGTCGAGTTCAAAAAGATTAGAGAACTCCATTTCCTGTGTGGTTGTATCATTTTTGATTTGAACCGTTAGCACACCTTTGCCCTCGTAAAACGCAGTTTGGACAGAGTCACTTAAGCGTTGTAAATATTCGTCATCAGATTTAGGTTCTACTAATATTCTATCTACCAATAAAAAAATGTCCTTGCTTCTGACCTTAGTTTCATTGAAATCTACAATTTTTACGACCGCGTTTTTATATAATACGCGACTATACCCTTTTTGCACTTCCAACTCCAATACCTCTTTCAAATCATTGGCTGCTTCAAATGGAATAGCAGTTAGGATATATACTTGATCATCGGCATTGGCTGTCGAAAGAATATAGTCTACAACGTTTTGAGGCGTATGACACTTTACTTCCTCACCTGAAATTGGAGAATATGTGCGGCCAACACGGGTAAAAAGCAATTTTAGGTAGTCGTATATTTCTGTAGATGTAGCTACTGTGGACCGCGGGTTTCTTGTATTTACCTTTTGTTCGATTGCAACACAA
>JBLING010000200.1:0-5339 GCA_047639155.1 bacterium | reverse complement strand
CCTTGTACGGATAACTGTACATAATAATGCTTGATGGGAAAACGTACTACTACTTACCATACCGACGTTATATAGCTTTGTACATTATGAGAAAACTGCTTGTACTCTTATGTTTTATGCCTTTTGTCTCTGTAGCCCAAACCGCTGATGGATCGATGGATGCTGCAAATTTGAAAATGAAAGAAGGCAACACCTTGGGAGCTATTAAAGACTACACCTCGGCATTGGCGATTGACGGAAACCTTGTTGATGCATATTACGGTCGAGGAAGTGTTTACGCAGAATTGTTAACGTATGATCTTGCTTTGGCCGATTTCAATAAAGCCATTGGACTTGATTCGAATATGGCAATCGCTATTTTCAATAGAGGAGTAGTTTTTAGCGCGAAAGGATATCACAAACTGGCATTGAGCGATTTTGATAAATATGTGAATATGCGGCCTATGGATCCACAGGGTTATTTAGCACGGGCGGAATATTATAAGAAGCACGGGCATGAAGCACTAGCCAATCAAGATTACAATAAAGTTGTAAGACTTGAACCAGTTGACGCAGATGGATTTGTAAGTAGAAGCGAAGTGAAGTTGATTTTGGGTGATACGGCAGGTGCCATTAACGATATTTCGAAATGTATAGAGGCAAAACCGGAGTTTACCCAGGCATATTTATTCAGAGCACAGTTGTATAGCAATACGGGGCAAACGACACAAGCCATTGACGACTTGGACTTGGTGATTCTAAACGATCCTCGTAATGTGAAAGCACTCACAACACGCGCAATGTTATACAATGAGAATGGTGTTGTCCAAGCAGCGAACGAAGATTTTAGGAGAGCATTGGCAATCGATAATAAGTTGCCAGAGATTTGGTTTGAATTGGGATACAATTTACTTGAATCAAAGTCATTTGATGAAGCCATCATGGCATTTCAGAACAGTCTGATCACTGGAGTTACAGATACCGAATTGGCCTATTACAACAAAGGTGTTGCGGAATTTAATAGTAAAAGGAAAGACGAAGCTTGTAAAAGTATGCAGCGTGCAGGTTCAATGGGCGCAGAGCATCTCGCTACCTATTGTAATTAAGTCTATTTAAGGTTGAATACCTTACTTTTTGCTAGTCCCCATTTCTGAAGTCGATACATCAAGCTTACGCGCAAAACACCAAGACCGTATGTTACACTGCGTTTAAAGTTTATGCTCGACGCCTCTTCGAAGTACTTCGTGGGACACGTTACTTCACCAATTTCATATCCTGCAAAACAAATCTGTGCCGACATTTCATTGTCAAACACAAAGTCATCAGAATTGGCTTCAATGTCGATGGTTTTAAAAATCTCTGTTGAAAATGCGCGGTAACCAGTATGATATTCACTTAATTTTTGTCCCATTAAAATGTTTTGGGTTAAAGTGAGTATTCTGTTTGCGATGTATTTGTATATCGGCATTCCACCCTTTAATGCACCGTTTCCTAAGATTCTTGAAGCGTAAACTACAGGATAAACGTCATTTGCAATAATGCTTGCCATCGCTCGAATCAATTTTGGCGTGTATTGGTAATCTGGATGTAGCATTACCACTATGTCGGCGTCTAATTCAAGTGCTTTGGCATAACAAGATTTTTGGTTGCCTCCATAGCCACGATTCTTTTCGTGTTTTACGATATGCTTAATACCTAATTTCTTACCTGTCTCAACAGTGTGGTCGCGACTTGCGTCATCAACCAAAACCACTTCGTCAACTATGTCGAATGGAATTTCATTGAAGGTCATTTCGAGCGTTTTCTCTGCATTGTATGCAGGCAACACAACAACTATTTTTTTTCCTGATATCAAATTATGCGTACATCAAATAATACGTTGCGGCACCACATAAGTAACCGATTATCGCCAACCAGCTTATCTTTTTAAGGTACCAAATAAAATCGATTCGTTCTAAACCCATTGCTGCAACACCAGCGGCAGAGCCAATAATTAACGAACTTCCACCAACACCAGCACAATATGCCAAGAATTCCCAGAATCTGCCACCTGCTGCAAACACTCCCTCAGGTTGAATCTCGTACATCCCCTGCGCGGCGGCAACTAAAGGTACGTTGTCGACAATTGATGAAAGGAAACCAATGGTTACGTTGATTACATAGATATTGCCAAGCTTTTCATTCAAGGTTGCTGCAAGGTCGTTTAGATGACCAAATTCCTGCAATGCAGCTACAGCCATTAATATCCCTAAAAAGAACAGTACACTGGCAACGTCAATTTTTTGCAAAACACCAATTACAGACAACTCATGTTTATCTTCTTTATTTTTTGTTCGATGTATAACCTCTGTAACAATCCAGAGAATCCCCAAACTAAGCATCATACCCATAAAAGGTGGTAAGTGCGTAACCGTTTTAAATACAGGAACAAAAAGTAGTCCAGATACACCAAGAATAAAGACTAAAGTTCGCTCATTCGAAGTTGTTGGATTGATATAATGCTCCATTCCCTCTGACTTAACAGGTCTTTCTAATTTCTGACCTTTTAATGTATAACTTAATATCCCCAAAGGAACAAGTATTGCCACCAAACTAGGAATAATAAGATCAACAACCATAGTGCTTACATTAGGCAATTGGCCTTTGATCCACAACATAGTTGTAGTAACGTCACCAATAGGTGACCACGCACCACCAGCGTTAGCTGCTACAACCACCATTCCGACAAACAGCCATCGCATTGGTTTATCCTTTACCAGCTTTCTCAATAAAGAAACCATAACAATTGTGGTTGTTAAGTTGTCAAGTATTGCAGATAAGAAGAAGGTTAATATGCAGATAATCCACATCAACTTTGCGGCGTTGGTTGTTTTAATACGGTCTGTAATTACAGAAAATCCTTCGTGGGCATCGACCAATTCAACGATAGTCATAGCACCCATTAAGAAGAAAAGAATACTTCCTATGTCAAATAAATGATGGACCAACCCATTTCGATAGCCAATACTGTCCACGCCATGTTCAATAATGTGTTGTATGTCATGACCGCTTCCATTAATTGTAAATACATAGATTGCCCAGCAAACCATTCCAGTTACTAAGGCAGATGCAGCTTTATCTATTTTGATGTTATGCTCTAATGCAATGGCGATGTAGCCAAGAATAAATACAACAATTATAAGAATTGACATGTCGAAAAATTTTCGGCAAAAATAACCTAAACTTATAACTCTTTATAGGTAGGAAGAGCCTCTAAGAATTCATAGGTCTTGTTCAAGGAATCCACACTGCAACAGATTTGTTTTGTGCCATTTGTTAGTAGCAAGTATGGCACTTGTAAAACAAAATTATATGTGGCAATTTGATTTAAGGCAGACTGGTCGATTGCGATATGCGGAGCTTTGCACTCAATGAGTAGAGCGGGTTTACTATCCTTATAAACAAGCACGTCGAATCGCTTGTTTCTGTTTAAATATTTTATCTGTTTTTCGACAGAAATGGTGGTTGAAGGGTAACCCAAAACTGAGGTTAAATGATGTATAACCCATTGTCGTACTTCTTCTTCCGGGGTCACCAATAAATAGCGTTTCCGTATTGGGTCGAAAAAATAGATTTTGTTTTTTTCAACACGTGTTTTAATACCAATGTTTTCCCAGTTAAATTGCACTTCTTTTTGATTAAAACTAAGTTGTGGCAAGTATAGCAGATTTTCAAAAACTTATAAGCGAAATTGAGTCAAGAACGTTTCGACCTATTTATTTTCTGGAAGGAGAAGAGCCTTATTTTATCGATAAGGTTGCTAAAAAGTTAGAGGACACCGTTTTAACCGACGCTGAGAAGTCGTTCAACTATCAAGTGATGTATGGTAAAGACTCGGACGCCAACGACATTGTAATAGCTGCAAAAAGGTTTCCAATGATGGCTGAGCATCAATTAATTATAGTTCGGGAAGCACAATTTTTGAAAGGAATAGAGAGTATGTTGCCTTATCTGGAAAATCCGGTTAAGTCGACTGTTCTTGTGTTTTTGTATAAAAATAAAAAAGTTAGCAGGGCGACTAAACTAGGCAAAGCCCTAAAGCAACTCAAAGCATTTACCTCAAACAAACTATATGAAAATGAAGTGGCTAGTTGGTTGACGGCCCATGTAAAATCTTTAAAACTATCCATTCAACCTGAAGTTGTGCAGGTGTTAATTCAAACATTGGGAAGTGATTTGCAGAAAATTACAGGAGAAATAGACAAGGCAAAGGCCAACTTAGGGGAGCGAACTACAATACAGATAGACGATATCGCAAGAGGAGGTGGAATTGACAAAGACTATAATGTTTTTGAACTGACAAAAAGTGTTGGCAAACGCGACCTTGTGCAAAGTCTTAAAATTGTAAATTATTTTGGTAGAAACCCGAGGGATAATCCTTTTGTCCTCGTGCTAATCAACCTGTATAACTACTTCAAAAAGGTACATTTAATACATTTTCAGAAGAACAGTAACCCAAACGAAGTAGCGCGTGCGATTGGCATGAGTCCTTACTTTGTCAAAGAATACATAGCTGCTGCGAATAACTATCAACCAGCCAAAATGAGTCAGGTCTTTCAGGTTTTACACGAATTCGATTTAAAAAGCAAAGGCATTGAGGGCGGAAAGGCCTCAGATGGTGAACTTTTGACAGAATTGGTAGTAAGATTAATCAAGTAATGTATAGATTTGTCAACCTGTTAATAATAATTATAAAAGAACAATTTAATTTTAGTATGAAAAGAGCAATACTTTTAGCCGCTGTAATGTCCACCATGATTGTGGCATACGGCCAATCAACTTCAGATTTACATCAGCCTAGTGCCGATCAATTGATCCAAAAAGGTCAATTGGATGCGATAGATGGTTTTAGATTTGACGCTACTCCAACTGCAGAAACTGCTACCCCAACATCACATGGTAAGTACAGATCTGAGGTATATGATTTCGTACGTATTGGGAATACCTACTACGACTTGCAGACAAACGGTTCTATAGGACGGAGAGCAATTCTACATAGCGACGGAACAGTAACAGGTGCTTGGACTTTCTCAAGTACATCAAGTACTACTTGGCCTGACAGAGGGTCTGCCGTAAATTATTACGACGGAACGAGCTGGGGTGCTGAGCCTACAGTAAGAACTGAAGGTTCTGATGGAAATTCTATCCGATCAGGGTGGCCTTCAATTGGTGAGTTTTCAGACGGTTCTATGTACACGATTGCTCATGATGCAGCAAATGGTGGTTTAATTATAGCTAGAAATACAGGTAAAGGTCAAACGACTTGGAATCCCGATGCGAGCACTGTTTTCAATCACGCTGGTGGGAACATGATTTGGAAC
>JBLING010000199.1:0-5346 GCA_047639155.1 bacterium | reverse complement strand
CACATGAATCACTGGGAAACCTTCCCCCAGTTTTATACGCAAAAAATCATCAAAGGGTACCCTTTGATGATTTTTGAATAACTTTGATATTCAATTAATAAACGGTACTAAAGAGGGGAAGCTTACATCCTACGCAATGTATGATAATCTCCAGCGATTTTCAATCTTCAAGAACGAAAACCAGACGAAGATGACAAACGCGTTGAGATGGTAAATATCGTATTCACACAATCATTTGTTCACGCGGCATTTGCAACCCTACCAATCCTCTACGTCGACAGCTTGAGTTAAGATTGCAGGTTTAATCAAGTCATGAATTTTATGCATTTCTTTATGTCCAAGTTTTCGGCCTGTTTTTCCCGCAAACCATAAAACGAAAATACCCCCAAGAACAAATGGGACAGCCCATAAAACATACGCAGTTAACCCTAAATTTAATCTAGATATTCCGATGATTAGCAAAACCATCGCAACGAAGCCCATGAAAAAATACAGAAACATAAAGAGTAACCAAACATTGGTACTTGGGCCGTATAATCCACGAATTTGAGTGCCGGTATCCAACTCTTCGAAGCTTAAAGTCAGTTGAGGCGACCAAAAGTGCTGATCACCGATTGGAATTTTAACGGTAGCGTGATGATGTACAATCGAACCGTCAATTGTGGTTTTTCCCGTTTGAAACAATAGTTCAAGTCTAAGCAACAAAGTGTCTAGCGTTTCTGGAGTTTCTTTTTTAAACCGCGGGCGTATTTCTATGAAGTCTAGTGACATACACTGCGAATATTTTCCTTTCTCATCGTATTTAAACTGATGATTGTCACATTTTAATTTTATTTTAAGATTCGTGCAACATATTGCAACTATAAACGTCTACTGAAAAGAATCTAACCAAATTCAGAAATGAGTTTGTTATCCGATACGAAATTGAAATAAGCCTCTGTCAGCTACACTTTTATACTCAATGACATACTACAGATCTTACCTCGTGCAGGGATGCAAAATGGTTTCGTAATCTGGCAGAGGAATTTCATAAATCACATAATTTTAAACATAAAAAAGCCCGGCCAAAAGCCAGGCTTAAAATTTTATTATTGGTGTAGATTATACTTCTACGTTGAATGTAGTCGTAATCGTTACTTCGTGATCTACCGGGATAATTTCGTCATTGTCTGCATGAAGTTTAAAAGCAAATTTTCCACCTTTGATATAATCAGTTAATTTCAAATCAATACCTAATATCTCAATCACCATCATATCTGGACCTATTTCCGTTACACTAGCAACTTCAGTATCCGGCTGACCCTCAGCAGTGATAATTACCTTCGCTGATTTGGCCCAGTTAAAGTTTCCAGTGGCTGGAGTAACCAAATTTATAGCCACGGATTTAATCGTTGCCTTTTTAATTAAGTCTGAAGAAACACCATTTGCTTCCAGTTCATCCTTAGGATCAATAAAGCCCGATTCAATGACATAAGACGTATCTGGGTTGGTTGTTGCGTCTATAATAAGGGCTGCAGTAGCAAAGTCCATGTCATAGTTAATAAGGCTTAAGTCATCACATGAAGACATAAATGCCATTAAGCCAATAAATAGTGCGGAGATTTTAAATTTCATTTTTCTAAATTTTTTACAAAAATTAAACTTAATCGCTGATTTAACAAGACTTATGTCCATTTTAAAGTCAGTTAATTGTCCTAGATGGTGAGATAGGGAAATGAAAAAAAGGACGATAGTCTATCAGGGGGCTTTCGTTGTTGAGACGTAGACACCTGGGGAAATAGAACGTATACTTGTACAACTTTTAGTGAAAAATGAAACATCTTATTTTCCCTCTACTCATCGCTACTTTTATTTCTAGCTGCACAATGGATAAAAAATCAACGATTGATATACCTCAAATTCCCGTAAAAGAATTCTTTAAAAACCCTGAGAAATCGGGCTATGCGTTGTCTCCTAATGGTACGCATCTTGCTTTCTTGGCACCTGTAAAACAACGACTTAACGTTTTTATTCAAAAAATAGGAACCGAAGAATCGAAGCAGATAACTTTTGAAACCAAACGAAGTGTGGCAGGGTTTTTATGGAAAGGCAACAACCACATTCTTTTTATGAAAGACGAAGGGGGTGACGAAAACTATGCTTTATTCGGCACCAAGATTGATAGTGGATCTGTACTTGCATATACACATTTCGATAAGGTAATGACGCGTTTAATTGACAAGCTGCCGGATGACGCTTCTAACATAATTGTAGGTTTAAACAAACGTAATCCTCAAATCTTTGACGCCTATCGCTTAAATATTATTTCAGGTGAACTTACACTAATCGCAGAAAACCCAGGGGATATATCTGGTTGGATGACTGATCATGAAGGCCGATTGAGAATTGCTATGGTGACAGATGGGGTAAATTCAAGTGTGCTTTATCGCGAAAACGAAGAAACCCCATGGGATACGGTTATCACAACGAATTTTAAAGAGTCTTTCAATCCACTGTTTTTTGATTTCCACGATACAGCAGTCGTTTACGGGGTATCAAACATTGGTAGGGACAAGGCTGCTTTAATCCGATTCGATATGAAAACAGGAAAGGAAGTAGAAGAATTGTATAGCAATAGTGACAATGACATTTCAGGTGCGGCCTTTTCCAGAAAAAGAAGGGTGCTAACATCGGTTTTTTGGGTTGGAGAAAAATCAAATCGAAGTGGTTTTGACCCACTTGTAGAAAGCATTTACAAACAGTTGGAAAATGAATTACCAGGCGTAGAAGTATATCTGACTTCAATGGACAAGGCGGAAACTACCTACTTAGTAAAAACGATGTCGGATAAAACTAGGGGAAGTTATTACATATATAAAGTGGCGGATAAAACAATCGAAAAAATTGCAGATGTTTCACCATGGTTGACGGAAGAGTTTATGGCCGATATGAAACCGATTACATACAAATCACGCGATGGACTAACCATTCACGGATATCTTACACTGCCGAAGGGTCAAATAGCTAAAGATCTCCCTGTTATTGTTAATCCACATGGTGGACCTTGGGCGCGTGACGTTTGGGGCTTCAATCCTGAAGTGCAGTTTTTGGCGAATCGGGGATATGCAGTGTTGCAGGTTAATTTTAGAGGATCTACATCATACGGTAGGAGTTTCTGGGAGGCGTCATTTAAACAATGGGGTCAAAGTATGCAGAACGACATTAGCGACGGGGTACGCTATTTGGTAAAAGAGGGAATTGCAGATCAAGACAGAATTGCCATTTACGGAGCTAGTTATGGAGGATACGCTACATTAGCAGGAGTTACACTTACGCCTGACTTGTATGCTTGCGCCATTGATTATGTAGGTGTTAGCAACCTATTTACATTTATGGAAACAATCCCTCCTTATTGGGTGCAATACAAGGAAATGCTCTATGAGATGGTAGGACATCCAGAAGACGACAAAGAAATGTTGGCGCGATATTCACCGTCATTGCATGCAGACCAAATTGTTACACCGCTGTTCATCGCTCAAGGTGCAAATGACCCTCGTGTCAAACAATCCGAAAGCGACCAAATGGTAAAGGCACTGCAAGCAAATGGGATTGAGGTTGAATATATGTTGAAGGAAAATGAAGGCCATGGCTTTCAAAATGAAGAGAACCGGTTTGAATTTTATGCCGCAATGGAAGTTTTTCTTTCAAAGCACTTAAGACCCCAAACAAAAAATAATTAGTAGACACATCACACTGATTTGATTTGGATTGGAAACTCAATAGAGTTTTAGATATTTGTGTATGGAACATAAGCTAGTTGTAAAAACCGCAATTGCCTTGGCAATTTTAGCGTCGTGTGGTTCCACAAGTAAGTTGGCGTTAACCTCTGGTTGTAACTTACAATATGACGTGATCTCAAGTCAGAAGTCTGTTCGGGTTGACGTCTCATTGCTTCAAACCCAAACAAACTGGGATTTTGATTATACAGTTCAACAAGAGAATTTGTCGGGCAAAATAACCATATCCAAACAAGCCAATCTTAATTCCAACGAATTGTATCATAGTTTTAATGGAGTTAATAAATCCCTCACTACAAGTACATCACTAAGAATTAGTGATTCTTCTTACCTAAAGCTAAAATCAGGTGAAGCGGTTGACTTGTCCTACAGGATTGGGTTTGTGAAAAACACTTACGCTTACAAAGTGGTTGAAAACCAAAAAATAAAGTACCTAATAAACGGCAAACTGAAAATGCTAGAGGTGTTGTACATAACCGACACTTCCGACAAAGGTTTGGCACTATGGGTTTGGGATAATGCCAACACCCCACTCATTCTCAGACAAAAGTTGGGTTACGAAATGGTATTGAAAGAAATAAGTATTCCTTAATCTGGCCTAAACCACTTCAACCAAACTGGTAGCCGATTATAATGAAATGTGCTATAATTCTCCTCTTTACTACCAAAACTCAAAAAATAATCTTTGATTCCTGGTAAGTCAGATCCTTCAAAATCAAAAGTATTGTTGCTTTCGGCATATTTTTCCATAACCTTACTTAACAAGGCAGACATGGTATTGGGATGTGTTTTCGAATTGGCACTCGCCCCAAAAACATTAATAACTCGATTGTATTTTACTAAAAACACGCCCATCGCCAATACTTCACCATCATCCAAAAGACGATATATCTTGGCTGATTTATGCCGATATGCCTCGCTAAAAAGTTTCTGTGCAATCCGATACCCAACGTCACCAAGCTTCACCTTGTGTTCAAGTTGGTCTTTATAAAATTGTATGACAGCAGAGATGTCTGCAGTTTCCTCTAATTGCAGTGTATTGGATCTTCGGATCCGTTTACGCAGAGAAGCAGAAAAATTTGCCTGTAATTGGCTATACGGCAGGCTTAACGGCAAAACAAGGTTGGTTCGTTTTGTGGCACCTTCAACATCATTTTTAGAATGAAAAGGATATTGTAAACGGAGGAATTTCTTTGGAATGGTTTGTATAAAAGCGGAGATATCTATAGTCGAATCTGTACTGAATACACCGAGTTGCTGGGTAAAAAAGGGGCGATATATTTGGTGAACACCGAATAGTTTTCTGTTGTAAGGAAGTGGCATAACCGCCTCATAGTCATTTAAAATAACCGCATCCCAACAATTATTTGTTGTAACATCTAAATACCATGATTCTGCATAAATACGGGGGTTGTTGCTATCCGCAATCGTTTTATCCCAACGCTGCTTATCAATATCAATATGTTTTATATAACGCAAACTCATGGATGCAAGAATACAACAATTGTGTTTTGGCTTGTGTATATTTGGTAAGGATATGAAAACAATTGGGTCGTTTTTTTTCAATTGC
>JBLING010000198.1:0-5406 GCA_047639155.1 bacterium | reverse complement strand
CCAACATCGCAAAAACTATTTGGAACCAAGTTTCAAAGCATAACATCGTGTTATTTCATGGAGACTTGGGCGCTGGAAAAACCACGCTGATAAAGGAAATCGGCAAGCAACTTGGCATTCAAGACAATATGAGCAGTCCGAGTTTCGGTATTATAAACGAACATGAAGTTAGCGGCGAACCGCTTTACCACATCGACCTTTATAGAGTTGAAAATACAAATGAAATCTATGAATTCGGACTTCCTGAAATACTAGATTCTGGCGCCTATTGTTTTGTGGAATGGCCTGAAATGACCAAAGAAATATGGCACGACTATGATTGTTCTGAAGTGTTCATTTCAGTGGAGAAATCAGGATCAAGGCGTATCTTTGTTAAGTGAGCAAAATCTTAGTAGCCATACTCCTCATTACCTTCGAATTCGGTGCAGTAGCTCAGGTTTACAATCCAAATATCAACAAGTCACTCTCTGAATTAAACAGAAATGTTAACCTGATTAAAGCGTTCGAAACATTTGGAATTAAGTCTCCTGGAAGTCAATCAAAAACAAATACATACCATTGGTTAACTAAGTCATATTCTGATTTTGGATACGACTCTATTCGCACCGATTCATTTCTAATCGACGGAACGATTGCACGAAACTTGGTTGTTACAAAACCGGGATTATCGGATTCGTATATTGTGGTATGTGGCCATTATGATACCCGTGGTGGCCCAGGAGCCAGTGATAATGGATCTGGAGTAGTTGCCATAATGGAAACTGCCCGTATTATGCAAAACCTATCAACTGAAAGAGGAGTTGTATTTATTCATTTTGATCACGAGGAGGATGGTTTTAAAGGAAGTAACCACTATGTAAGCCAAGTGCTAGGTGCAACTATGGATGCCAATTTATACATGGTGCTCAATATTGACCAAATCGGTGGAAGCAAAGGGCAAATCGACAATGATAAAATCAAGTGTGAAAGAGATGAGGAGAATAGCCCGAATACAAACAACGCTTTAAGCTGGTTGTTGACGGACACAATAGCCGCTCTATGCCGACTATATACAACTTTAACCCCAGAGGTTAGCACTGCATTTTTAAGTGACTACGTGCCGTTTGAACAACAAGGATATGTAATCACTGGACTCTATCAAAGTGCTCCAGATGTATTTGCGCATAGTACTGCTGATACATTGGGTAATATGGATACAACTTCATATAATCAGGCAGTTAGATTAAGCGCAGCGGCTGCAATACACTTCGCTCAAGTACAAAAATTTACTTCTGTTGCAACTCCAGATAAGCCAAGACTATCCATTTACCCAAACCCAGTTCAGTCGACCGTTTATATTCATTCAAGTGAAGTTCTGAGGGCAATGAAACTTTTAGATTTACGCGGGCGAACGATTCAGGAAAATCAGATAAACAACATTTCTTTATCTTTTGATGTACACGATTTGGCTCCTGGTTGTTATTTGATTCAAGTAGAGACAAAGGCTGGAATGATGCTAAATTCTACATTGGTCATTCAGCGCTAATGATCTGGGTACGCAGCACTTTGTACGCCTTATAATTTTTCCAAAACAACCCATATCCGGCTACATATGGCACAATGATTAATGCAACAAGTGCGGTAAGCGGGATTGCATCAGTAAAAACTAGGGTTGAAAGCACCACGCCAATCATGAAAGAAACGGTTGCATAGAAACACATTTCTTTAGCCTTGGCAATTCGAACTCTGATTTGTTGCTGTTCCAAATAAATACTATCCGTTGTTCTTAAAAGCGCTTTGGCATAATTCGCTTCCACGGATTGCGTTTTCAATAAGTCCCGAATTTGGCTTTGATCTGCCCCGTTTAATTTTTTGCGAACAAGTTTCAAAATCAACTCGTCCTCACTTCGAATATCTAGCACACTCAAATGTACATAACTGAGGAATAATATTCCATTGAAAAACCTTTCTTTGCAGACTCTAGAATGAAATTATCTTTTCTCGGCGCAGCTCGACAAGTTACAGGAAGTATGTATTTGCTTGAAACCCAAAATGGTTTTAAAGTGCTGGTTGATTGTGGTTTAAATTATGAGAAGAATATCCCAAGAGAGGCGAATGCGCAGTTTGCATTTGATCCTGAAACAATTGATGCAGTTGTATTAACACATGCACATATTGATCACTCCGGTAATCTTCCAACATTATTTGCACAAGGCTTTAATGGAAGGGTGTTTTGCACAGAACCTACCGAGGCGCTTATAGATATATTGTTATCTGACAGTGCAAATATTGAAGCCAGAAGAGTCAATAAAAAACGCAAAAAGAAAGAGCCAACAAGACGTCTATTTGGACATAAGCAGGTTATGGACGTTATGGAAAACGTCGTCACCATGCCATTTCGTTCAAGATTTGAGATTGCTCCAGACGTTTCGGTTGAATTTTATCCAGCTGGACACATTCTTGGCGCAGCGAGTATCAAGTTTGAAATTCGTGAAGGAAAAGAAATTAAAACACTTGGTTTTACAGGTGATTTAGGCAAATCGAATGCAAAAGTTGTTGTTGCCCCCGAACCCTTGAACGAACTGGATTATTTAGTAATGGAAGGCACGTATGGTGCGAGATTCCATATTGAAGAAAGGTCAGCAGAAGAAACATTAAAATCACACATTCAAAAAACCTGCATTGACCAACCTGGAAGATTAATAATCCCCGCTTTCAGCGTGGGAAGAACGCAAGCCGTTTTATTCGCAATCAACAACTTGTTTCGGTCTGGCGATATAAAACCAATACGGGTGTTTACAGACAGCCCTTTAGGCATAAATAGCGGCCACATTCATGATACATTCTCGTCGTATTTAAACGATGAAGCAAAAAACTTCATTAAAGAACACCGCGATTTGTTTCGGTTTCCGTTTTTAGATATCATAGAGGATAAGGAAGACGAGAATGAAATGTTGCGTTACTACGAACCAAGCATTATCGTTTCTTCGGCGGGCATGCTTGACGGTGGAAGAATTCAACGCCATATAGCCAACAACATTCAAAATCCACAATGCACCATTTTAATCGCTGGATATTGCACACCAGGAACTTTGGGGGCGACATTGTTAGAAGGTAAGAAAGATGTTCGTGTAAATAGACAAGATAGGACGGTTTTTGCGCGGATAGAACGTACTGATGTATTTTCCGCCCATCCAGATCAAAAAGAGTTGGTTTCGTATTTTCAGAATGTTCAGCGTGGTAGTAAATTGAAACGTGTTTTTCTTTCCCATGGAGAGCCAGACGGACTAGAGACTCTAAGGGACGTGTTACGCTCTGATTTTAAGGCGATTGACGTGCCAGAATTGAACCAATCTTTTTTGTTATAATCCCAAGTTGAAGTCCTGTTTGTCAAATACGACCTATCCCCTGCAAAATACCCACAATTTGTAGGTAAAATGTTGGTATCTTAGCCCCTCAAACATCAGCATTGGCAAGACTTAGGGTTAGTTTTACCATCTTAACAATAAAATATTTACGTAATGGATTATCCTAACGAAAAGATTATACAAATTAACATCGAGGACGAAATGAAAACCGCTTACATCGATTATTCGATGTCGGTAATCGTATCAAGGGCTTTGCCAGATGTTAGAGATGGTTTAAAACCGGTACACAGACGTGTGTTGTATGGCATGACCGAATTGGGGCTTGCCAGTAATCGTTCACATAAAAAATCTGCAAGAATAGTAGGGGAGGTTTTAGGTAAATACCACCCGCATGGTGACTCTTCAGTATATGATACAATGGTGCGGATGGCGCAACCGTGGAGTTTACGTTATCCAATGGTTGACGGTCAAGGAAACTTTGGGTCTATCGATGGTGATCCACCAGCAGCAATGCGTTACACCGAGGCTAGAATGCGTAAGATAGCTGAAGAAATGATGGTTGACATTGACAAAAATACGGTCAACTATCAAACAAACTTTGACGACTCTTTAAAAGAGCCAACCGTATTGCCCGCAAAAATTCCATGTCTTTTGGTTAATGGAGCAGCAGGAATTGCAGTTGGGATGGCCACGAACATGGCACCGCATAACTTAACTGAAGTAATTAACGGTACAATCGCATACATCGACAACCGCGAAATAACTATTCCGGAATTGATGGAGTATATAAAAGCTCCGGATTTCCCTACAGGTGGGACCATTTTTGGTTATGAAGGTGTTAAAAACGCTTTTGAAACAGGTCGTGGACGTATCGTAATGCGTGGGAAGGCTGAAGTAACAGTTACTAAAACAGGACGAGAACAAATTATTATCAATGAAGTTCCATATCAAGTAAGTCCGTCACAAATTATTGTGAAGGCAGTAGACTTGGTAAATGACAAACAAATTGATGGCATAGCTGAAATTAGAGATGAGTCAGATAGAAATGGTTTAAGAATTGTTTTTGACTTGAAGCGGGATGCCATTCCGAATATTGTACTGAATCAATTGTTTAAGTACACTCCGCTTCAGACTTCATTCTCAGTGAACAATATTGCCTTGGTTAAAGGCAGGCCTCAAATGCTTAATCTAAAACAAATGATTGAGTATTACGTGGAGCACAGACATGAAGTAGTAGTACGAAGAACCGAGTATGATTTAGAAGAAGCAAAAAAGAAAGCACATATCCTTGAAGGACTTTTAATTGCTTTAGATAACCTAGACGAAGTGATTGCTTTAATTCGGGCTTCAGCAAGTCCTGAGGCAGCTAGAAATGGTTTAATAACTACGTTTAGTCTTTCAGAATTGCAGGCACGTGCCATTTTGGACATGCGGCTTCAAAAACTCACAGGACTTGAGCGCGACAAGATACGTGATGAGCATGCTCAAATAATGACAACGATTGCGCGTTTGGAAGAGATTTTGGGTAACGAAGAAATGCGATACGACATCATTAAAGGTGAAATGGTTGAAGTGCGCGACAAGTTTGGGGATGAAAGAAGAACCAACATCGAATATGATAGTGGTGATTTAAATATTGAAGATTTAATTCCAAATGATGACGTGGTAATAACCATATCTCACATGGGTTATATCAAACGAACTTTATTGTCCGAATATCGCACGCAAGGACGTGGAGGAGTAGGGAACAGGGGTGTCAAACATAGAGACGAAGATTTTGTCGAACATTTGGTTTCAGCCAAAACACACAACTACATGCTCTTCTTTACTGAGCAGGGGAGATGTTTCTGGATGAAAGTTTATGAAATTCCTGAAGGTGCAAAAGCGACCAAAGGAAGACCTGTTCAGAACCTTATCGCTATGCCGAAAGAAGATCAGATTAAAGCGTTTATTTCGGTTGAAGGATTGAAAGATGATGAATATCTAGACAATAACTTCATAATCATGTGTACGAAAAAAGGAGTTATTAAGAAAACGACACTTAGGGCATACTCGCGAC
>JBLING010000197.1:0-5429 GCA_047639155.1 bacterium | reverse complement strand
GACAGTCGACGTAATGGGTTTTGGTTTTGGCGCAGGATTACGCTTTTAAGCACTATTAGTCTTTCCCTTTCTCAACATAGTCCATCTTACACACAGGACAGATTCCAGTAGTATCCGAACCACTTCCTTCACAATGCATAGGACAGATATATTTCGAAGTATATTCTGGGACAGAGTGATTCACACCTTTATTTAAGTGCTGATGTTCTGTTCTTGCTTTTTTGGATTGAGGGCTCTCGCCGCAAGACATAAAAACGACTGAAACGAGGATTGCAATGAGAGACAAGTAATATTTCATAGAGCAAATGTAAAGACCTGAATTGTCAAATAAAACATTTCTCGTTGAATGCCAATGATATAGCTCATATTATAAGAAATGACATGGTATGGGGCGATTTCTTTCGTATGTTTACGTTATGGAAAACAAGACGGAAAAACGAAAAGACGCTGTGGCATCGGATGTGAGTACGTCGGTTAATTACGACTACTTTACAATTTGCCATTCATTCGTAAACCAAATAAAAAAGTTTAATGAATTGAGGAAACTCACAACAATTAAACCGGTTTAACGTATTAGTAACATATGTCATTCTTTACCAAGCTAGGTGTATTACTATGCCTTTTTAGCATTTCCCTTACAAGTCAAGCACAAGGCGTTGAAATAAATCCATCGGTACAATGGAAATACATTATAAGTCATGACTTAACCTTTGAGTCAGGTAATTTTATTATGTATGAATTTCCAGCAGAACAGAACTTTGATTACATCTTTAACATCACCCACAATCAAGACAGTCTTACCGCTGTTGTGATGGTTTATGACATGCAAGATGGTCTACAACATAAAATGTTTTTAGACGACAACCAGTTGTCGATTGACCTGCCTTTTGATGTTTCACAATCGGGAACGTATAAAGTAATTTTAAGTCTAACTGACCCAAAATCTACCAAAGGCACACCCATAGATTCTAGGTTGACTTTGATAAGAAGACCAAAAATTTAAAATATCTCCGTTTCTCATTTACTATTTTATTCTAGACTGTATATATGTCTGAAATAAAAATGAAATGAAACACTTTACAATCTTCTTAACCCTAATCTTCACGAGTTTTTTGCAGTCACAAGCTGATGGAACCGAAAAACAAATCAAATCTAAAATTACGAACGTTACTGTTTTTATGCAAGGTGCACAAATTCAACGCGCAGGCTCAACAGTAATACCCAAAGGCACCTCGACCATCATTTTTGAAGGTGTTTCTCCATACATCAATCAGCAAAGTATTAAAGCATCTGGAAAAGGGAAGTTTACGATTCTGGACGTGCAATACCGCTATGTTTATCCATTGCCGGTCGAACAAAACACAAAAGAAGCGGATGCAATAGACCGCAAAATCAACAAAATTCAAGATTCCATAAATGACCACAGCTATTACTTGGCCAATGTGCGTGCGAAGAAAGCGGCCATAGCTACGGAACAAAATCTGTTAATAACACACCCATTAATGCGTGGCAAAGCCAAACCAGATTCTTTGGACTTACTTATTGGTACAATGAAATTTATTGAAAAGAAGTTAGTTGATCTAGCGAATCGATTGCTCAAGGTTAGCCTCGAAGAAGCGAAAATGGTTAAACACCAGAATGCCATGAATCAACGTATATATGCGCTGCGGTTGTTTAAAACAAACTTACCTCAACCACAGGCAAACCAACCAAAACACCAAGTACTGGTAGCGGTTACAGCAAATGCTGCAACGTCTGGTAAAGTGGAGATTTCATACAAGGTGAATCAAGCTGGATGGTCGCCATGGTATGACATCACCGCTAAAGATGCTGGTGACGACATCGAATTGGTTTATAAAGCAGCAGTATATCAAAATACGGGAGAAGATTGGAGCAATGTGCATTTGCGCATTTCCAACGCAAACCCAAACAGGAGCAACATCAAACCAAACTTACCGAAATGGTATATAGACTACTTCCGTCATATTCGAAGAGAAACCAAAAAAGCAGTTCGTTATTTTAAAGAAAAAGACATGGACATGTCTGACGATATGGAAATGGCCAAAACTACGGAAGAATCGGTCAACAAAACATTACCGACTGCTGGCATGGCTTATGACTACAGTCAAAAAATGCAAAACTTCTCGAGCATTGAGTTTGACATTGATTTACCGTATTACATCAAGTCAGATGGGAAGACGCATTTTGTTACGGTTCAAAAACACAATTTAAAAGCTTCGTTCCAACATTATCTGGTACCTAAGTTAGATAAAGATGCATTTGTAGTTGCACGTATTGTTGATTGGGAAAACTTGGATCTACTTGTTGGTAATGCCAACATTTACTTTGGCAACACTTTCGTTGGGCGGACTGTTATCGATCCATCCATCGTTTCTGACACGTTAGAAGTTTCAATGGGTCGTTATAGATCTTTAGCCGCAAAACGCACAAAACTTAAATCAAACACCAAAAAGCAAATTGTTGGAAGTCATAAACTATACACAGCTACCTACCAAATCGAACTGCGCAACAACAGCGCGAATGATATCAACCTAAGCCTGGAAGATCAGATTCCACTTACTAGAAATGAGGGTATCGAAATAGAGGTTACGAAGATTGAAGGTGGCACGCTCAATGCGTTGACAGGCCTAATAACTTGGGACCTGAAACTAGCACCTTATAAGAAGAAAGTCATCACGTTCACTTATACCGTAAAATATCCCAAAGAAGAAGAAATAACGGGATTGTAAAGTAAGAGGGCCTCGCGAAAGCGTGGCTTTTTTTGTAACTTCGGGAAGACCAAACCGTTGTATAAGTATGAGTTTCGCGAGCTTCACTTCCACAGTTAAAGGAAACCGGAATCTACTCCGAAATAGACTGAGGTACGCAAAGACAAAGGAGATAGCTCGAGAATTACAGTTAAAAGTCAAGTTAAATTACCCAACAAAGTCTCCAGAAGAATTAAAGATTATCAAGAAAAAAATATGGAAAGATATGCAACACTCTAAGCTCCTTAGAACAATTGGCAGCTTGATTAGCCTGCTTTTTGGCATTGGTGTGGTCGTTCATCTTTGTATTCGTTACAACATCTTTTAACAGCAACACGTTCTTAACCCAACCTCCAAGCCTGATTTATCGTCATACTAGTACATGTTTAAGTGGTTGATCTTCTGTCTAATTCTTTGTTCCGGTTTAACGGTTTCGAGCCAAATAAAACTACACCGTTCGTATTTTTCTAACCGGGGTAATGTCGCTAAACTTGCTCAGCAAATCAATGGTACAGCCATGTCAGATAGTGAACGTGTTGCCAACGTACATTTCTGGATTACCCATCATGTAAAATACGACGCCAAGCGTTATGCAAGAGGCCAAACTAAAAACCAAGAAACTAGTGATGTTTTACGACGTCGCAAGACGCTTTGCTCAGGATATGCAAACCTCTTTCAAGATCTCTGTGTACAAAGTGGGGTTAATGCCATTGTAATCAATGGATATTCGAAAAATGCGATGGTTGATGCTTGCGATACGGCATATTTACCCGATCACGCCTGGAATAAGGTTGAAATAGATCAGAGCTGGTACAACGTAGATGACACTTGGGATGCTGGTTATATTGAATATTTTAAGACTTCGTTTCTCAGAAGACTGGGCGCAAGCATTACAAATGGTTGGATAGAACCCATTAAGTATAAACCACATTTTATTAAACAACCGCAAAACCAATTTTTCCTATCGCCAGAAAACAACTTTGCTGTAACACATTTTCCTGAAAACAGTATGTTGGTTGGTTTGGACCCTAGTTTTACGACAGATGGTTTTAGTGAAGACAGTGCATTCTTCTACTATGAAAACACCCTTCAAAGCCAACAAGAATCTGTCAACAATGATTTCTATCAAACATATTCATCACTTGACCCGATTGAGCAGGACAAAAATGATGGTGAGAATGCTCAGAAAGTGAACGACAAAAACTTCTATGGAATAACGCGCTATCATTACCACCAACTCTTTGAGCAATGGGAAGTATACTTAGACGACCCAAAGACAATGAAGATGGACAGCAGCTATCTAAAGTCGATTCTTACTTTGAGTGATTCAGTGCTTAATTCAGCCCACAAAAACGACAGTTTAATCTGGGAAGAGTATCGAGACTTATCCAAAAAATTCAGGGACAAACGCCATATTCAAAAAGCATATAACGCCGACTATGTTCGGTATTTGAAACGCAAATGGCGACATAAAAGCCGGCAACAACGAAAAATAAAGAACAAGAAAAAACGCAGCAAAGTACGAAGGTGTCTGAGTAACAAAAGGTATAACCGATTACTCATGAGGCACTTTTACAAACCTGGAACTTGGTCGAAACATCCAAAAAGGGAAAAAGCAGATTCATTGGTTAACGTCTTCAAAACATACTACGACAGCATAACACAAACGAGGGAATTGATTAACAAACTTCAACAGCAACTTAACACGCATCTGGACAGTTTTAAAAAAGCAATAAACGATCAGTCGCGGTACATCTTAAAAGTTGGAATCCATTTTGAATCATTAACCATTACACGTTTACAAGCGCCTGATGATTACGACTTGTTGATTCTTAGTCAGAAGGCTGAATTTCTTGATTACCAGGTAAGTGACTCTACCATTCAACTTGAATCACATTATGATGCGGTGTATGACTTGATGGATTCTATTTATCGGCTTGGGAAAAATAATTACCGCTATATCAGTAGACAAAGAAGTGTAGCAAAAAGGGTAAAACGCTCGACGCCTTCAAAAATGCAATACTATGCGCTAAGCGATGAATTCAGGCGTAATTTAAATAAGAACAAGTCAGCTGATGCCGACATTCAAAAGAATTTCAAGCGCCAATTAAAAAGAATGCGAAAGGCTACAAAAGTTGCTGCTCCTGTGTCTATTCCATTACAAAAATGTAACACCGAAAAACGCATTTTCATTCCACTCGACATGCATAAAAACAAAAGAAAAAAGCATTCAAGAGACAACAAGAAACTCAAACGGTTCGCAAAGCGGACAAAAAACAAATCATCCTCGAGGTTGGAGGTTTTGCGTACTACTAAAATCTAGATAAAAGTATCTACAACAACTTCTGCCACGTCGTTTTTTAAAATGAGATGAATATCCCTGTCCAACCACCATAATCATTATAAAAGCGAACAACTGAATCCGTCATTGTTTCATCCCTGAATAGTTTTAATCGTTTATCCGCTGAAAAAGTGCTAGAGTCAAAAACTAAATTAAGAGCATACCTCGAGTTATTATCCAATACAGAGATGCTATATTTCAATTCAATCAAACCGAATGACGAATCGTTTGCAATCACCTCATAACTCATAAATGTATCATTCAAACCTACCGGACAAACCGCCCTTGGAATCGTATTCTTAATAAAAACCGAATCTGAT
>JBLING010000196.1:0-5450 GCA_047639155.1 bacterium | reverse complement strand
GAAGCAATTCAAAAGCAAAGAGAAAAATTGGAAGATCAAGCAAAAGAAAACGAAGTGGCGCCTGAATTGGAACCAATTAAACCAACTATCACGTTTGATGATTTTAGCAAACTAGATTTTAGAATTGGAACCATAATTGAAGCAACCAAAGTGCCTAAAGCAGATAAGCTGTTGCAATTATTGGTTGATATAGGATTGGAAAAAAGAACGATACTTTCTGGAATAGCAATGCATTTTGACCCGGCTGATTTGGTTGGAAAACAAGCAGTAGTGGTAACAAATTTGGCTCCCCGTAAAATGCGTGGAGTTGAGTCAAACGGCATGTTGTTGATGGCTGAAAATACCGAAGGCAAGTTAGTATTTGTTGAGCCCGTTGGAGGTATAGAGCCTGGTTCAGTGGTTCGGTAAGGTAAACCTACAAACCAAAAGTATCTCCCAACCTTGCAATGTTGTATCCCGAATCTAGGACTGCTTTGGTTTGCACAGATTTTTCATTCAACAGTGGATTTGTGTGGTTGAAATGAATAAAATGCACCTTTTGTTTTTCCTCAGGGGATAAATCTGAAAACAAAGTCATAGTCTCAATCACAAATGGATGCGGAATCTCACTGATATCACGCGATTGAATTTCATCGCCATCAAAGAATGTAGCATCTACAAATGCATAGTCTACTTTAGATAATTCTTTGATTATGTCTTTATCCCATTTACTCCATTTGTCGATGTCTGGGATAAACAGCGCCGTTTTTGATCGACCTTTAATCGAGTATCCTACAGTCTCCGAATATTCATCGCGATGCGGAACTAGCAAAGGCGTTACAGTGATATTATCAGTAGGGTAGACTGGGCTTCCGTTGTTAAGCTGAATGATGTCAATATTGTTTAAGGAAACCAGTTGGCTCCAAGGACCGTCAGATTCTAAATACTGCTTCATTCTAGGCATGGCATAAACCGGAACGCAGTTACTGTTTATAGCTTCCTTACCAAAATACATCAGGCCTGTATAGTGACCAATGTGGGCATGCGTTAAGAATATGCCATTTGGAAATTCAGACAACGCAGTATCATGTTGTTTTAAGATTTTGATTTGCCGGGTAATATTTGGACTTGCATCAAAAAGGTAAGAGGTGTGATGTTGGTGATCAACAACACCCAATGATACGACTAGTCGATTTGGATCAGGTTTGTCGAACAATTTTGCGCAACACGATTTAGAACAACCAATGTGCGGCGAACCAGCATCTTGTACATTCCCCAAAACAATCAATTGTACAGGGGTTTCCGGTGGTTTTTTAATTGGTTGCTTTATAACAAGCGGACACCCGGTTAAAACAATCAGAAATATAATTATCGCGAATCGAGTCATTATATAGCAAAGCCTAACATGAATGAGTTTTGCATGTACATATCTCTACTCGAATTACGGATAAAATCTAATCCATCATTGTTAAAACTTCCAAAACTAAACTTGAGTCCAACCGAACAGTTTGGCATGAGTTGATATTGGCAACCAGCCCCCCAATTGATAGTTGAATACATTCCGGGATCAACACATTCCATTTTCATAAAATCCGTCAATCGATTTATTCCAGCTGCGGCGTATACGTAAGGCGCCCATTTACTGTAAGATTTAAGCAAATAGTTGTTGGCGAATTTGTATTGAACACCGAGCATAGCACTTGTCATTCTTGAGTTTAGGTTTTCCTCTTCTGGTTTTTTACCGTGAACATGATTATGTTCGTCAGCATTGGATTCAAATAACTCTTTTTTCCATTCTGGTTGGCAGTAGCCCAAATCACCAAGCGTGGTCATAAACATGAGGTCAAAAGACTTGTTAATTGGAATTGAAATATCTGCAACTCCAACACCATAGGTTGTTTTGCTAAAGTCGTAAAACCCATTGCCAAGGTCACCATTGTATTGCTGAATGCCAAAACCAATGTTAACGCGCATTTCGCTAAACTTTAACTGACCAAAGGATAGTTGGGACAATAATAGGAGGGTAAAGAGTGGAGTAAGTTTTTTCATGCTTTATTTATTAAATATAAGTGTGTTTAGTGTGTAAAGGTGATTCCAAGAACTTTGAAAACTTCTCTAAATTCATAATATACTTCAACAGTATCGCCGTTCACTTTTGCCAACGCATCATCAATATAATATTCAAATGTCATATGGGTTGAGGGGTCGTTGGTGGTGACTGTAAATGAACCAGGTAAATCACCTTGGCTTGCTTCCTCTGCACCACTTAATATGCCAATGATGGAATTACACCCAACATGGTTTTCAGGCGCCCATTCACCGAGCAAAGATTGGTTTTGGTGTTCGATATCCATTACAAAGGCTTCATCAGTACGAGAATATTGAAGCTCAATCTTTTTCCCTTTTAGTTTGTAAGCGGCATCATGTGTGATGTTTATCTCCTCAATATTCAAAAGATAGGATTTTGTTTTATCCGAGCCACTTTGTTTAAGGTCTAATGCAAACAAAGGGTAGCCAATGTCTTCCATTGCTAGAACAATACCAGAGTCCTGATTTACAGCGTCCTGATTCATAGTTGGAGTTACAACCTTGTGATTACCTTGGTCTGTCGATGTTGGCTGGCAGCCAGCAAAAAGGAAAGTAGCGACAATAATAAGACTCAGTTTCATGCTCAAACATAAAGAAAGAAGGTGAAACGAAACCTCCAATTTCATCTAAAAGTTGTATTCTTGATTTTTAAACTATTCGTTCCTGAGAATCATATGCGCTTAACAGCACTAGTAATTCTTGTTTTCCTTTATGCCAATGTTCATGCCCAGTCGTGGTTTAACCGGAATTTTGAAATAAACGGCATTGAATTAAAATTCGGACAAAGCGGGATAACCAAGATTACTTGGGATGACGGAATGTATGGAGCATCGGTTTTAAAACACTTAAATGATGGCTACGACAACGGAGGATTGAAACAAAATCGTTTAACGACAAATAGACCATTCGACGTTGAGTATAGATACTACGATTACGGGGATATTGCTGTGGTACAGACAATAATAACGTCACTTTTAGAAGTCAATTGGGTTTACAGGCACAACTCAAGAAGACCTGGAGGCTTCGGGTAGGTGCAAGTATCAACCTGCAGAATAATGCGCTTGGGCATCACGATTATTACCCATTAGACGATACACCTTATGGAGATGAAACCATCTATTTAGAAGAAGTCGGTGTGCTGGATGAAATTTATGTCTCTAAAGGATATGGACAAGATCAATTCGACACAACGCTTTATGTTCCCAGAACGAAATTCGCTTACTTCAATCATCCAAAAGCGTTTATTGGTTTCGGATTAAATGGCAAAATTGTGTTGGACAATAGAGCGGCTAAACGCAACCACTTTATCGTCAACTTTCAAGGCAGCTTGATGAACGCGTTAAACAATAAAACTACAATCGAATTTCAGTATTATGATTATAGTCGGATAGGCGGGGGCAATATGGGTCTGGACACATCAATGGGCATAGGACTGGTGAATATGAGTATTACAGTATCCGTGTAACAGACAGAAACTCCAATCGAGAGGTACAGTTCGAATATAAAACGCCAGCACTGAATAGCGCCCAGATAAATTATGGCTTAGCGTTTTCAAGAAAGATGTTTAAGAAAGCTCCGTTAACAATGTCGTTGGGCATAGGCTCAAGATTTACATCTTACTGGAGGAATTGGAAGACGATTGCTACGACTAAAGAGGTCTTTTATGAAGTTGGTTTAGGTTGGAATTTGGACAAAAAAAAGCCGTCCGTAAATGCGAACAGCTCTTTGTAAAGTTGTTGTATTTCTTTCAATTCAAAAAGGATTTAAAACTGCGTTATTCGCTCAAATAAACCGTTTTCCGATTTACAAACTCCATCATACCATCTTTGGATAACTCACGGCCATAGCCAGAGTATTTTGTACCACCAAACGGTAGTCTTGGATCCGATTTAACGAGCTCATTGATGAAGTAAGCTCCATCACTTACTTCCGAAGCCATCTTCAAAGCCTTTCCCGTATTTGTAGTACAAACGGTCACACCCAATCCATAGTTTGATAGTTCTGACAAACGGAATGCATCTTCAATGTCCTTCGCCTTTATCATCGCTGCCAAAGGACCAAAGGTTTCTTCTTTAAAAGCAGGCATTGTAGAGGTTACATTCCCCAAAACGGTTGGTTCATGATATGCGCCGTTTTGCTTACCTCCAAGTAACAATTCTGCTCCTTGTTTAACAGATTCTTGAACTTGCTTTTGTAGTTGATCGGCAAGATCTGTTCGTGCCAATGGTCCTACTTTAGTTGATTCGTTGATTGGGTCACCTGATTCTAGATCTGCAACTGCCTTCGTAAATTTGGTGACGAATTCATCATAGATCCCTTCCAACAGAATGAACCTTTTCGCCGCGATACAGCTTTGTCCGCAGTTGAGCATGCGCGCAACCAAGGCTTTTTGAACAGCTTTATCAATATCGGCATCTTCCCAAACGATAAAAGCGTTGTTGCCTCCCAATTCCAATACTGTTTTCTTGATATACTTCCCGGCAATGGCTGCAACGGCAGAGCCAGCTCTTTCACTACCAGTAAGTGTAACCGCTTGAACGGCGTCATGAGATATTATTTGCTCAGTTGTGTCGTGGTGCACAATCAAATTTTGAAACACACCATCCGGTAACCCAACCTTATTGAATACATCTTCGATTAATGTAGCACATCCAAATACATTGGGTGCATGTTTTAGTAAACCTGTATTTCCCGCAATTAAAGTGGGTGCAGCATAGCGAAACACTTGCCAAAAGGGGAAGTTCCATGGCATAATTGCAAAAACGGCTCCTATAGAATCGTGTCTGACAAAGCTTTTGGCGGCGTCAGTTGCAATGACTTCATCAGCTAAAAAGCTTGCGGCATTTTCAGCATAATAATCACAAACCCACGCACACTTGGTCACTTCACTCCTTGATTCCGCAATAGGCTTCCCCATTTCCAAGGTAATCATTATGGCATATTCTTCAATATTCTCGCGTAACACTTCACCAGCTCTAACAATAAACGCTGTCCGTTCTGTTAAGGAAGTTTTGCGCCATTGCGCATAAGCCACTTTGGATTTTGACAATTTGCCATCAAGTTCTTCTTTACTCAATCCTTGGTACGAACCAACTTCCGCACCATTAAAAGGGTTAATACTTTTAAATTTCATTAACTCTACTTATTTCATTAAGCTGCCAGAAAGCACCACTTTTTCTCGTTTATCTTCTACAATATGTGAGCTGTATTGAGCTTGGATAGACTTAATCCAGTTTTTAGCCCGTGGAATAAGCTCAAAATCATCATTCATCAATCTGCCACGGGTTACCAAGATACCCATATCAGCTCCTTCATATAAGTAATCCCCTTCTCGTGAGATTCGCAAAAAGAATGCTTCACTTTCACTTTCAACCGCTCGTCTG
>JBLING010000195.1:0-5452 GCA_047639155.1 bacterium | reverse complement strand
TTCAGCAACTAATTTTTCAAAAATTTTACCTTTGCACCCATTTCTAAAACAATCACAAAAAATAACTTAAAATGAAAGTAGCAATTAATGGTTTTGGACGTATTGGTCGATTGGCCTTCAAATGTCTTTTAGAGAAAGAAAACGTTGAAGTCGTTGCCATCAACGACCTTACTAACAACGCCACTTTAGCTCATTTATTGAAGTACGATTCTGTACAAGGAAGATTTAACGGGACAGTAGAGTCTAACGATGAATTCCTAATAGTTAATGGTAAACAGATTCGAGCAACAGCAGAACGCGATCCAGAGAAACTACCATGGGCAGAATTAGGAGTTGACGTGGTTTTAGAAAGTACAGGTTTCTTTAGAGACCCCATTGGTGCAGGCAAACACATCACAGCCGGGGCTAAAAAAGTGGTTATTTCCGCTCCCGCTTCTGGCGATATTAAGACTGTAGTACTTGGGGTTAATGATGACACCATGACTGGCGAAGAAACAATTCTATCTAATGCAAGTTGCACCACAAACTGTTTGGCACCAATGGTTAAAATTCTTGATGACCTGTATGGAGTTGAATCAGGTTTTATGACAACAATACACGCCTACACATCTGACCAACGACTTCAAGATGCGCCGCATTCTGATTTGCGAAGAGCAAGGGCTGCGGGAGTTTCCATCATTCCTACAAGCACTGGTGCTGCAAAAGCGGTTGGATTAGTCCTTCCTCATCTTGCAGGTAAACTAAACGGTAATTCTCTTAGAGTTCCTATTCCAACGGGTAGTGCAACAGATTTTGTTGTAACGCTTAAAAAGAGTGCCACTAAAGAAGAAGTGAATGCAGCTTTCAAAAGAGCTTCTGAAAATGAAATGAAAGGGATATTGGAATATACCGAAGATCCAATCGTTTCTATTGATATAGTCGGAAACCCGCATTCATGTATTTTTGATGCGCTAACGACTATGGTTCAAGGAAATACGGTTAAAGTTATGGGCTGGTACGACAATGAAGCGGGTTACTCAAATAGAGCCGCGGACTTGATTTCAAGAATAGGGTAATATACAAACCAACATAAAATATTGAGCGTTTCACTTTTTGTGAAGCGCTTTTTTTGTGCACCTGAATCTCTTCTGTCAGTTTCAGTCCAAAGTCAAAAGACTACCTAAGCAACCAGGAATGAGACGAATTCCCTAACTTTGGTTCATGCGGCAAATGCTAATCATCCTATTGAGTCTGTTGGGCTCAAACGCATTTGGACAAAACTGGCAGATGTTTCCTCCTGACAGCTTAAGGTATTATATAAACCCACTTCAAGATTCTGTTTATATTCAAGGCATTGATTATAGGCAATACAAGAAATACAGCGACACTACTGAAATTGATTTAGGTTGGTTTGCTAGGTTAGATTCAACGTCACCAGGTAGGTTTATTCAAACCAAAACAGCCAACTCAAATTTTGGCAGAAAGGTTTTAGAGACTCCCGAAATGACAACAATTATTTTTGTTGAGTCCTATGACGGGTCAATAAAACTTGGGGTGCTTGAGTTTTCGAAGAGTAGAAAACAAGGTTTCTTTTGGAATGTTTACGAAAACTTGAATATAAAAATTACTGGTGAGATTGCCTCAACGGATATCTATAATGGCGAAGATTCATTGTGCTCAATCCTGTTGCAAGTAACAAGGAAAACAGACAATTACACAAGAATGTTCACCATGGAATATTCCAAACAACGTGGCTTAAGGAGGTCTCCGGTATTGTATGACATCATTTCCTCATATAGTAAGTTGTTGAAGGTGCCTGAGGTACTTTTCCATACATATAAAGAAATGAGTGTAGAGGAGTTTTTCGCTCCTGAAATAGGGAGCGAGTTTCATTATTTAGAGGGTAACTCTTCGTCTCATAGTGGATTTGCAAAATGGGTTTGTACAGATGTGCAAAACAATATTGGGCAATTTTTACTTACGTGGGAGGGTGTGAAATATAAGTCTGTACAGAGGCCCGGGGCACCGGTGTTTGATATTAAAGAGGTCCCGTTTAGATTGAATAATTACGATACCATCATGCGTTTGTTTAATCCCGAACAATATGAGTACGCAACGAAAGATTCGATAATCAATCCAATACCATCGAAATTTGGTAGTGAAAAAAGCCATTTAATCAACGGAGGTGAAGTGCCTAGGTACTCTGTGGTTTGTGGACGACTATGGCTTCAACGCTACTCAGACATTATGCATTTTTATTTTAATAACGATACGACACTCTATAAGCCAGCGGGCAATTTTGAAAACTGGACAAATATCTTTGCTCAGGGTTTTGGATTAGTAGATAAATTATACTATTTCCCTCGGAATACTTACCATTCAGTCACTTCATATTATCTCAAAACGGGATCTGGATGTGAATTAGCAAATGCGACGTGGCGACTAACTTCAGTCCCTGAAACTACTCAAGCAGAAATCATACTTTACCCAAACCCCGCTTCGGCAAACGTCACAATCACAGGGGTTTCAGACATTAAAAGCATCATTGCGGTTAACATCACAGGTCAAAAGCAATCGTTGAATGTAAATGAAGGTTCTGTAGACGTTAGTCAGCTTAAAACTGGATTGTATTTTCTAATAGTTGAAAGCGAAGCAAGCACTTTTACTAAGAAACTAATCGTCCTGAGAGACTAATGGATTGAAAAGTCGGAATGACTGCAGACTTCTATTAATCTAAATCCCTTATATTTCGAACGTGTTTAGAAAACTTAAATCACTCGGACCAGGATTGTTGTATGCAGGAGCGGCCGTTGGTGTTTCACATATCGTCCAATCGACAAAAGCAGGTGCCGAATATGGCTATGTACTTATCATAGGAATTGTATTAGCACATATCTTTAAATATCCATTTTTTGAATTGGGGCCAAAGTACACACAAACAACGGGACAAAATCTTTTACACGGCTATGCCAAAATAGGAAAATGGGCACTTGGGATTGTTGCCCTACTCACTGTTGCAACTATGTTCACAATACAAGCGGCTGTAACAATAGTAACAGCAGGACTGGCAATCAAAATAACGCACTTAAATGTGACGCCAGTGGTTATGAGCGCGATCCTTTTGGCAATCTGTTTAGGTATTAGCGCAATTGGTCGTTTTTCAGTTTTGAATAAATTGATGAAAGTGATAATGGTTACATTAGCAATCACAACAATAATTGCTTTAGTTTCTTCATTTTCATATCAAATTCCAGCATCTCAATTTAAACCTGGAAAGGTTTTTGACTTATTCAACTCCTTTGACGTGATATTCTTAATCGCTTTTTTGGGTTGGATGCCAGCACCACTTGACATTGCCATTTGGCATTCAATTTGGAGTGAAGAAAAAATTGCGCAAGACAAAGACCACAAACCAACAAAATCTCTTTTTGATTTTAACGTGGGTTTTTGGGGAACAGCCTTATTGGGGATTAGCTTTTTAGTGTTGGGTGCAAACGTAATTTATGGGTCGGGAATTGAACTTGCGTCTGGCGGAGTTGCCTACGCCCAACAACTTATCGATATATATGTTTCCAGCATAGGGTCATGGTCATACTGGATAATAGCTATTGCAGCGTTTACGACTATGTTTAGCACAACGCTTACATGTTTAGATGCCATGCCACGGGTACTTACAAAAATTCGATCTATATGGAAAGAAAATAACCAATTTGAAGACATCAATTCTAGTCCGAAGGAGATCAAGGGAAGTGATAAGGAGGACGCGAAAATGCGGTTGATTTGGCTTTTTGTTGTTGCGATTGGAGCACTTATTCTGCTCAAATATTTCATTACAGATATGAAACAAATGGTCAACGTGGCAACGAGTTTTTCTTTCCTTACAGCACCTGTCTTGGCAATTCTCGGAATTATAATTGTCAAGCGTCAATTGCCGGTTAATTTTTGGTCGAAATGGAAATTTAGCATTGCCTATTTGGGAGTAGGGTTTTTGGTTATCCTCGGGGCAGTTTATATTCGCCTAGTTATACTTTAACATGGAAATTTCTGCAGGAAAAATACTGATTTCAGACCCTTTTTTACAAGATCCGAATTTCGCTCGAACTATTGTATTGTTAACACAGCACAACGAAGAGGGGAGTTTTGGGTTTGTCCTGAACAACGCGGTTGATCTTTCAATTGACGTAGCGCTACAGGACGATAAACTGCCAAAATATAGTTTGTATCAGGGCGGACCTGTTGAAATTCAAACGTTACACTTTTTACATAGTTTAGGGACTATAATAGAACCGTCGCAAGAGGTTTTATCAGGGGTTTGGTGGGGTGCCGACTTCGACAAAGCGCTTGACATACTTAGGAAGTCCCCAGATATGATTTCAAGCTTTGTTTTCTTTATGGGTTATTCAGGTTGGGCAGCTGGTCAGCTAGAAGAAGAACTACAAGAGGAGGCATGGATTGTTTCAGACATTGGTAGTAAAATGGTATTCAATCAACAGATTGATGCCGAGGAATTATGGAAAAAAGCAATGCGAAATTTAGGAGGCAAATATGCGGTTTTGGCCGAAAGCCCAACGGACCCAAGCTTGAATTAATGCGATAGTCTGTCTAACGATAGTGATTTGCAAAAGAGGTATTCATTCTTACTTCACCACAATATTGCAGATCTCCAATTACTCAATGCAACGAATGTGAGATTTCAAGCTTCTATATAGTAGATAATTACTAAAACCCATGAACCGATTTGTCCTTTCTTTGATTTTCGCACTATTGTTGTTTTGCTCTTGTGAAAAAACAATGATTGACCCTCCAACACCAAGTCAACAGCCAAGTGACAACTGGAATTTGATGCAATACAGTTGCTTTTGCTACGGTTTGCACGAACTAAAGATTGGTGACGTGATGTGGGATTTTGACACGATAAAAAATGTAGTTAACATCACGAACAACCACCCGGGTAGGCCCGGAACTTTTGTTGAAACAGGGAGTTACGATTACCGCATTCTAGATACAACCTTTGTGCGATACAATCATCAAACCCAACAGGAAGAAAACTATGTTAGGCAGGCTTTATTCTTCAATAAAACTACACTGTTTCATTACGATGAGGACAGCACAAGCATTCGGCTTTATGATGAAGGAAGTTTAAACATTGCAGACGATGAATTGATGTTATTATTAACGCGTTAGAGTTAGCCTAATTATTGGTTAATCATGTGTTCATATTACCATTCTCTAATGACAACACTCAATGTCATCTCCTCCGGGAGAAACAGCTGGACTTAAATACGGGATGTTCAGCCCTGAACCACGTAAGATCAAAAGCAACCCGACAACAATCATGGAATAGTTAACGTATTTATTGACGTTTTGAAAGAATCCAAACTTCAATTTTTTACCTAAATACGAAGCTATAAGAAACATCGGCAAGGTCCCTAGACCAAAGAACAACATGAAGATTAACCCTTCGGTCATCCCC
>JBLING010000194.1:0-5476 GCA_047639155.1 bacterium | reverse complement strand
TTCCCTCTTACCGCTGTAACCAAAGGAGAATCTATCGCGCTCATGCGCTGTCTGAATATTTCTCCCAATCGAGAAGCGTTTTCAACCAAGCCTTCGTCTTCAACAACTTTCAACGCTTCCATGGCAACAGCACACGAAAGTGGATTTCCACCATATGTAGAACCGTGTTGTCCTGGTTGGAAACACAACATAATCTCATCATCCGCCAATACCGCAGATACTGGCAATACACCGCCTGACAATGCTTTTCCCAATACAACGATATCTGGACGAACACCTTCGTGATCACACGCCAACATTTTACCTGTACGTGCAATACCTGTTTGTACTTCATCCGCAATAAACAATACGTTTGATGCTGTACACCACTTGCGAATGCTTTGTAAATATCCATCATCTGGAACAATCACACCTGCTTCGCCTTGTATTGGCTCAACCATTACGCCAGCAATGTTTGGCTGTTTGATAGCCTGTTCCATTGCGCCTAAATCATTATACGGTATCGATACAAATCCATCTAAAAATGGTCCGAATCCGCCAGAACTATCTGTATCATTCGAAAAAGAGATAACACCCAGTGTCCGACCGTGGAAGTTGTCTTTAACCACAATTATTTTAGCCGAATTTTCAGGAAGCTTCTTTACGTCGTATGCCCATTTTCTACACAACTTGATTGCTGTTTCAACAGCTTCAACGCCCGTATTCATTGGCAACACTTTATCGTAGCCAAAAAAGGAAGTGATGTATTGTTCAAATTCCCCCAACACATTGTTGTAAAACGCACGACTCGTTAAGGTCAGCTTTTCCGCTTGATTTTTTAATGCATCAATAATGCGCGGGTGACAATGTCCCTGATTAAGAGCACTATACGCCGACAAAAAGTCATAATACTTTTTACCGCTCACGTCCCAAACATGAACTCCCTCTCCCCTTTCAATTACTACCGGTAACGGTTTGTAATTATGCGCTCCATATTTATCTTCTAATTCCGTGAAATACGTGTCTGTCTTTATCATGCCGCAAATGTATCGCTCATAACTTCTTTTACCAATATAACCCGAAACATGCATTAGAAAATCTATTCCGAGCTAAAATCCAAACCATACATTGGCTTTTTCTCATTCACCATAGCGGTGCTATGCTAAATTCGAGAAAAGCATTGATTTTATTGCGCTTTTACCTCTCATCACGAAGTTCTAATACATAATTCGGGTTTAATCCCGCCAATAGGGCAAGAGTTTCAACAATTTTTCGTTATTTTGATACAATGCGACTCGTAAGATTAATTTGTATGGTTTGCTTACTTGGCACCTCGAGTAGTTTCGCACAAAACCTAAGCAATCAGCGTATTAACGTTGAGAACCAGGATTGGTGGCTTTTGGAATCTGATCACTTTAATTTCTATTTTGTCGATAGTTCACTGCGTTTGGCAAAGTCCATCTTACCCGCTTCAATACACAAACTCAATCAGATTGAAGATAAGATCGGTTACCGACTAAGCGGTAAGATTAATATTTACGTACACGGTTCTGGGGCAGATTTAAACGCAACATATTCCATCCAAAATGCCGAGATGCCTGTAAATACAGGTGGAATCACCAATATCAGAAACAACGATGTACATGTGTACATCACGGGAAAGATTCCAGAACTTATGAACCAAATTTCGGTGGGTATTGCCGAGAACTTATTGTTGGAAATGTTGTTTGGTGGCACGGTCCAAGAACGCATCAAATACGCAGCCATGTTGCACCTTCCGGTGTGGTTTCACGACGGACTAATACAATATTTGGCGGTGGGATGGTCTACAGATTCAGACAATCTACTGCGCGATGCTTTCAACAACCAGCAGTTTAAATCATACAATCAACTGTCGGTCGACAACCAACGGTTGGTGGGACAAAACATGTGGTTGTTTGTTGACGATACCAAAAGCGAAGACGCCATACAGCGTATCTTATACTTGGTGCGGTTAACACGCAAGGTTGAAACGGCTTTGTACTTTGTGATAGGCGAAACTTCAAAACAACTGTACACAGAATGGTATACGGCCAACGAAGCCATTTATAGTCTAGAGTTAAAACGACGCATTCCGCAAGAACCAGAGTTAAACGCCATCAACCCAAACGAGACTATCTTTTTCTCGTCGGCACTTTCGCCAGACGCTTCGCAAGTTGCCATGGCCTATTGGAAAGATGGTAAAAACATCATTGAAGTCTACAACCGAAACACAAAAACAACAGATGTTTTGTACAATCGGTTTTCGACCTACAACGGACAACTGCATTACAGCAACGAGCTTCTGGTGAAATGGAAAAACGATAAACAATTGTTCGTTTTAACCAATGCCAAAAAGCCAATGTTAGCACTGTTTGAGTCGGGCTCCTCTCCTACCACGTTGCATGTTTTTGAGGCATTCGACTTTATATCGGGATTTGACTATTACCCACAAACGGGTGAATTCATTGCTGCCGCTTCAACCTCAGGAAAATCGACTTTATATCTGTGTAACAGCGCGCTGACAAGTATTCAACCGCTTACGGTTTCCGACAACGACGACAATCATCCGCATTTTGATGGAAACGGAAATATCTATTTCACGCGGACCTTATACCACCTGCCGAAAGGGCAGTTGGTTAAAGAATGGCAGACTGATATTTTCTACATTATCAGAATCGGTAGTGAGGTGTTAAGTGTAAGCAACGTAACGAAGTCTGAAGGAAAAAATGAAGAGAAACCGATAAAACTAAACGCCAAATACCTGAGTTATTTGTCGACCGAAAACGGAATACGCAACGCATATGCGTATAAGCTAGACCAGCAGACATTTGCTTTGAGTAATTACCAAACCAGCATTTTAGATCAGCAGATAAATGGAGCGAGAACCCATGTGATGGAAATGGTATTGCACAACGGCTATTTGTTTACCCATATTTCAACGGTCGACAGCAGCGAGAATTTTGGGGCAGTATTGTTTCCATCTAAGACCAAAATACTGCAAAACATCGCCGAGAAAATAACCAGTGCCGCCAAGAACAATCCGATATTGGCAGATACCGCTTATCAAAACAAAACGGAGAAGGTCTATTTCCAATCTTCGTTCCCGGTACCGCATAATGTGGACTCGTTGGACGCGATTTCTGAGGAGAAACTCAAAAAAATTGACTACAAATTCACCAAAGTGGCGAAAAGCACAGATGAATTGCGCGCTACGAAGTTGATTAGTCAGCTGAACAACGACAACTTTTTAACCGATGCCTTTGGCGCCCGGTTTGACCCCGTAAACCAGATGACCAATAGAATGGGAATTGTAGGTGGCGTGCAGCTCGAAGACCAGTTTAGTAACCATGTCATTGAAGGCAAAATGCGGACAACATTCAATTTTAGCATTTTCCAATACCAGGTGAAATACATAAACCGATTAGGCAGTTTGCATAAAAGCTTGACCGTAATGGCAGAGCAAACAAGGTTCAATCAAAACCTAGATATAGGGAAACGCCGTATGCGGGCCGTACATTTGGAGTTGACCAAACAGCTGAATACAAAAATATCGTTACAGTTGAACCAGCATACACAGTTTGATCATTTCACCCCGATTATACAGGACGAAAGCTTTTTGGTTTTACGGGACAGAAAGCAACTTAGTTTGGATCAAGGTTTACGCTTCCGATATTCGACACAAATAACACATCGCTCAGTTTTACAACGTGGTTTGTTGGTGGATGTGAAAAGCAAGTTCAGGTACAATACCTCAACCGGAAAGTCGAGTATCATAAACATGTTGAATGCCAATTACGGCAAGAAATTAAAGCGTGACATGTTGTGGAATACGCGGATGCACATTGGCAATTCCACTGGAGGCGCGAATACAGTATTTGTGTTGGGTGGAAACCGAAATCTGTACCGTCCTACAATTGCTGACAATCGTTTGAATGTGGAAGACGCTGCTT
Organism: bacterium; assembly: GCA_047639155.1. Classification (GTDB taxonomy): domain Bacteria; phylum Bacteroidota; class Bacteroidia; order NS11-12g; family UBA9320; genus UBA987. Next base: position 1,526 of record JBLING010000194.1, on the reverse strand, counting down.
TTGTACAGCCTGTTTACGGTGTCCGCAATTTTAGCGTAAATACCCGTTCTGGAAATACGTTTGGTTTTGTCAATACAGAGTTATGGGTACCAACCTATTCGTATTTTGGTAAGCGCCCGATACGGAACCCAATGTTACAAAACTTATGGGTGATTGCCTTTGCAGATGTTGGAACGGCGTGGTACGGCAAATCACCAAAAGAACGCACCAATGTTGCAAACATCACGACTGTTGAAGACGGTCGTTTAACCATCTCCATTTTCAACGCCCGCAACCCAATCGTCTATTCTGGCGGCTTTGGTCTCCGTACCTCGGTCTTCGGCTACTTCGTCCGCTATGACCTTGCTTGGACGTACGACAACAATGTGTTGAATTCGAGTGTGAGTCGAGTGAGCTTGGGGAGGAGTTTTTAATTTTTAATTTTTAATGTTTAATGGTTATCGTACATGATTTACCGGAAAGAAGTTACGTGAATTTACTATCATTGAATAGTGAATGACGGGTTATTACTGATTGTATTTCTTACTGCAATGGCATTAATGGCATTGTATAAAACCTTCTTAAAGCCAAAATTAAAAGGTATTTATGGAGAAAGCATAGTTGCGTTACAATTGAGTCAGCTAAGTTCTAAGAAGTACAAAATACTGAATGATGTGTTAATACAAAACGACGTTCGAAGTAGTCAAATTGATCACATTGTTGTTTCTAACTATGGTGTCTTTGTAATCGAAACGAAAAACTTCAGTGGTTGGATTTTTGGGAACGAACATTCAAATAATTGGACAAAAACTTTATACAAAAAAAAGTATCATTTTAGAAATCCGATACTACAGGCTTGGGGACATATAACTACACTTAAGGCTGTTCTATCAGACTGTCACCATACTCCATATTTCCCAATAGTAGTTTTCACAGGCAATTCGACACTTAGAAATATTAAGGCAAACGTTCCAGTAGTAAAAACAGGAGGACTTATACGACACATTAAGAATGAGAGTAACACAGAACATCTTTCTAATGAAGCAGTCGACCAGATATATAATAAACTGGTACGTCTTAATAAGACAGATAAAGCTTCAAGAAAATTTCATATTAGAAAAGCGAAATCTTATCATGGTAGAGATGTAAAATCAAGAACTTGTCCTGGTTGTGGCTCGAACCTCATAGAAAAGACAGCAAAAAAAGGTTTTAGTGCTGGAAAACAATTTTTGGGTTGTAGTAATTATCCTATATGTCGATTTGCGAAAAGTATGTAAGATATCAGAACTGTATTAATACTATGAAACAAAAGACCGTTCTGCAGTTTTTGGGTAGCTTTGGAAAGTAAACATTATAAAAAACCGATCATGAGAAAAATTGGATTTATACTTGGCTTAGTTATTTTAACCTCAAACGCTTTTGGTAAACAATCCCTTTGGTCTACACAAAACGACAGCAGTAACAAATATGTAGCTCTTGACAATGTTGCTGATAAAGTTTTGGAGTATTATGACTTCTATCAATTCTACAACGATGGTACATGTTAT
>JBLING010000193.1:0-5500 GCA_047639155.1 bacterium | reverse complement strand
TTCCGCTAAATTTGTTGGCCGTTGTATAAAGCGGGACATTAGCTCAGTTGGTTTAGAGCACTACCTTGACAGGGTAGGGGTCACTGGTTCGAATCCAGTATGTCTCACATTTAAAATGAATTTTGTCACGTAGGTTGATGAAGCTTTTTTTAAGATGTAGCCTACACGTTAGGTAATTCGAGAGATGATGCAATCCCAACGCAGATTTGGTAAGCAAATCATCGGCTATAATTATTGCTCTTTACTGAAATGTCAGGAATCTATGACTCAGGTATTGCAAATGCTGTAATCCTCAACAATACCTCTTCTTGTGGGTTAGCCTAGCTTAGGTACATTAGTTGAGAATGAAACTGCCACCACAAATACGATTGAATCTCGGAAAAGTGCTCATCATTACGGTGGTTTACGCACTTATTTCTTTGTTTGTGGGTGCGTTTTTTTATGTCGTGTTGAATTCTCCATTCAGTCTTGGACCTTCAGAATTGTACGATGCAAAACGGCAGGTTTTTGCAAACCTTTTCACTTCGACTATCGCTGGTATTGTTGGAGGCTCTACATTGGTTTTTGTGAATGGTAGCGTGTTTCAGAAGAGGCCGTTTTATTTCTCGATCATCATAGCCTCCATTATGTATGTTTTTGTTTTTGGGTTTGGTTTGCTCGTAAACGTGTCTCTAGTGTCCAAATTTTGGCGAGGCGCAAATGTTCCTTTTGACCAGATGATTTGGGTCATACTGGACAATATTTCTGAAGGTGGTGTCCTCGTTTATTTCATTCTATGGGGAGCAATTACTATCGGAACACTTTTCTTTCTTCAGGTAAATGACAAGTTCGGACCGGGTATTCTTATAAAGTTTCTGAGAGGTCAATACCACAGTCCCAAAGATGAACAGCGCATTTTCATGTTCTTGGATATGCGGTCTTCAACGAGTATTGCGGAGAAAATCGGTCATCACAACTACTTCAATTTACTAAGAGATTTGTTTGCCGACATTACACCTACAATACTCAAATACGATGGTGAAATCTATCAATATGTGGGTGATGAGATTGTGCTTTCATGGCCGTTAGAAAAAGGGCTGAAAAATGCCAACTGTGTTAAATGCTTTATGGAAATTGAGGCAGAATTGAAGGAACTGGCAGCAGCGTATGATACAAAATACGGTTGCTCTCCTGAGTTTAAAGCAGGCTTACATTTTGGGCAAGTGACAGCCGGAGAAGTTGGTGTAATTAAGAAGGATATTATTTATTCTGGTGACGTGTTGAACACGGCTGCGCGAATTCAAGGTCAATGCAATCACTACAAAGTCAACCTGCTTTTGTCAGACGAATTATTCCATTTGTTGGAACACAAAAATGAATACGAGTTGATCAGTATTGGATCAATCGAGTTGCGTGGAAAACAAGAAAAAGTCTCCCTCAGCACTTTGAAGGTTGCCTAGAAAGTCCAGCCTGTTCCGAAGTTGAAATAAAAACCATCTTCTGAATAAGAGCCAGAAGGCACAACCATCAAGAAATCTAAGATGTTGATGGACACCGAACCCGTGTATCCTGCATGCCATTTCTGAGAGGTTTGACCTGGGAACCAAACTCGCCCTAAATCCGCAGCAAGCCCAACACCAATTTTCATTGGTAAAATGCGGTTCTTCCAATTTACAATCGGCAATCTCCACTCAACATTCGTGTAGAAAACCTTGTCTCCAGTAAATCGGTCATTTCGGTAACCACGTAGGTAGGTGTTTACTCCAAGGGTTGGGTAATAGTAAATTTCTGGTGATCCGCCAACGTAGTCAAAACCTACTCTGGTTGCCAAAGTAGGCCTCCATTTATCTCCAAACGTAAGGTAAAATGAAAGCGAAGTCTGGAGCCCAAAGTTCATTTTCGAATTTGTCAACTCCTGATTCCAAAATGGGGACAACGTGAAAATGGCTCCACGAGTTGGGTTGGACATGTTGTCTACAGTATTGAACTCATACTCCGCGTGTGCCCCAGCATACGTCCTAAATTCAAAATCATTGGATGAGAAGGTTAACGTGTCAATTTCGGTAACCCTTCCATCGAAGTGAATAACGCGGTTCAAGCTGATTGACGGTCCCATTCTCACGCTGTGTTTGCCTGTGTTGGTTTGGTATTTAAAGAACGGGTGAACGTTTGATCGGTGCATTCGAACCCAATTGAAACGATCATCATTTGAGACGATTTTACTATCGTTTCCAAAGCCGAAAAAACTGCGATAAACTGGTTGCTCGAAATCTACATTTGCACCCAATCCTATGGTTCTAAACAAAATCTTGGTGTAGTCAAACTCATAATTAACCTCGAATGCTTCACGGCCTCCAGGTGCTACTCTCAGACTAAACTTATGCATTGAGGCATAAGGCAACTTTCTGAATCTATGGGTCTTAGCCACAAACCCGGAGCCAATCCAAACACCATCATCCGCTGTATAACCAACAGAAATTGAAGGCAGAGAAAACCTATCGTATTGAAAATCTGTTCGGTTGTAGGAATTGTTTCCAACTTGATCATTCAAGTATTGAGCAACGATTGGCTTTTCGGAATTGACCCGCATTCCTTGTGAGTCATCGTAAACCTGTAACCACCCTGTCTTCTTGCTATCGTTGCGGACTACATCTTTACCCAATCCTCCAATAATTCGGAGTCGCACTTTTGGTCTCTTTTCCCCTTTAATTTCAATTCTATCCTTGCCTTCTAAGGCGTAGATAGTGACCACTTTGGTCTCATTTCCGTGAAAGGTTCGTGAATATGCGAGCGTACGTTTCTTCTTTTTTCCTTCGTAATAACGGTTAACCGTTAATGAACGATCGTCATTTATGATAACCTCAAACTCATCTTCAAGATCAGTACCAACTACGTTCACAAACTTGCTTATCAGTTTGTAATGCCTCAGCGCAAATTTTTCCAGCCTCCCTTTTCGAACCTTAAGTTTTTCAGCAAATTCGGCTGCATTGATGTTTCTAATTTCCTTTGGTAAGGATTGCATGGCGCTGTCGATCAAGCCATCTGTAATATCATTTACGAACTCATCAATCACGTCTTCCCATTCAGTTTTTTCCAAATCCGTGAGATAATACCTATCAAAGTACCGAGCATTGAATGGCTGCCCTTTTAGTGCAATAAAACGTTTTTTAAATGGTACAAACTTCCTTTCAACAAAGGTGTAAGTAATCCAAGGGATCAGACCATTCATGTGATAAAACGCCTGATCCCGATCACGTGGAATCGGCCTGTAAATCGTTTTTCCGTCTTCCTTAAACGAGGCCCATCTCCATTGGTCATCATGCCGATCCCAATCATGAACCCATAGGTCGAAAAGCCTAGCTCGAAGTGTTGCCTTTTGATCAACCGTATGATGCTGCTTGGCTTCTAGATTCAATATTAAGTCATTGTACCCAACAATCTTTTTGCTGTTTCCAAAGTGAGGCGCATCGCTGCCATCTTTGGTTGGTCGTTCCTCCATCCAGTACAACTCATCTCCAAAGGACTGATTGAATTCTCCTAACCCGGCCTGCTTTGGAACATAATACAGCTTCGCGTTCGTGTGATAAATACCTAGCGCATTTGATAATGAAACCAAAGGCAATCCACCATAAGTGTAGTTGGCAACGGTTTGGTCTCGAAGGATGTTAGCCGCCTTCAGTTTTTGCATGTTGACGGGAAGCACGTTTGCCAAGTCCTTATTCACGGATCTCATGGCATACTGTTTTCCATTCTTATCCTTTAGACGCAAGGAGTTAGATGCATACCCCCCTCCTTTAAGAATCGGGGTTAACCCGCCAGCATATTGAGTTACATCCAAGACGGGAAGTGTTACAGGTGTTGTCCAAACATCTCGGTAAGCTGGTCCCATAAAGAGCTGTCCGAACTTAGACATCGTGTAGCCCGCGTACGCTGGAGCCAGGAAACTATCAGGTAAGGCCTCTACATAATTTGTATCTAAATCATCAAAATGGATCTTTGGTTTTGCGATTTCCTGCTCGAATAATTGTTCGTTGTCTTCATCATAAAAAGCTAGTTGCATCGAGCCATCCGACATCTGGTCGAGCTTTGAATAACCCAATTTACTCGACACAAATGGTGCGTTATTTCCGTTTCGTACATAACCGGATTGGCTACCTGTTCCGCTCACGATAAAGTGTTGCCAGTTGAGATTGTGATACTCCAAACTATTCTCGTGAGACGAAACGAAGATGAGCCCACGTTTGCTGCCTGCCGCATCCAAAATACCTTTTGTCAGTTGCTGATAAAGCGGATGATCAATGTCCTGCCTTCTACCAACACCCTGACGAAGCACCGGATACAGCGAGCCTATTCCCGGTAGCGGAATGTACAAGTATGGGTTTACATCGGTCAAAGGGAAAAGGTGCTGTTTCCAAGAAAAATTGCCCCCATGATTTCCGTTAGAATGCATTGGGTGATGCATGAAAATGACCAACTGCTCATGCCTATATTCTAAAATCAATTCCTTTATTCGTTTCAACCATTCGCCTCGCGTTTTTACGGAACAACCTTGATTCATATTCGGCTCATTATCCCAGTCTTCCAGCCACCATTGAGTATCCAGAAACATAAAAACCAACCCGTCATTCACCTCAACAATCTCTGGGTCGCCACAAGCTTTGTTTGGGAAGAATTTAATCTTCTTGGTTTTCTTATGATGAGATTGAACGTAGTCCTCTAGCCTTCTGACTGCAGCGCGACCGTGTTGCTTCCCATTATTCCATTCTTCATTTCCAGGGATAAAGTATGTGTGACCTTTGTATTTGTGGGCCGCTTCTATTTGCTCGTCAATGATTTTTTCGGCTGCTTTTCGTTTTCGCTTCCGTTTCTTTTTGGGCATTCCATCTGGTGAAATATTGTTGCCCAAAAAGACAACAGAGCTTTTCTTGCCTTCCTTTTTAAGCTTGTCTTGTAGCGCATGTAAAGCGGCTTTCTCGCCACTTCCAGCATCACCAATCATGTACACAGAATGCAAGACCTTTGGCTCCTGCGCATGCAGTACACCACTTACCAAAAGACAGAAGAGAATGGTAAACGCGAATCTCATTTCCATTCCTCTTTGTCCAATAATTGGCCGTCTGGGGCAATCACCAGATCACGTTTGCCCTTTTTCTTTTTTTTAACCTCAACGTCATAAAACCAGCCTTTCTCATTATGATGAACTTCTTCGAGTTCAACGATATGATCTTTGTCGCTGTATTCTTTGATGGTGTGTTTTACAGCTGACGGAAGGTCTTTCCATTCAATACTTCGCTCTGTTTCAATCCACTTGCCGGCACTGTTAAAATCGGATCGATAATGGCTACCATTCATCTTAAAATGGGCTTCATCGTAACCGTGTTTATCCGATTTCCATTCAACATGCTTAGCATCTGGATAGTGCTCTTTCAAAGACTCCTTAGCTGTTTGGCCATTACAACTGACAGCACTGGTGGTCAATAGGATTAAAAGAAGATTTGAATAATTCAACATGAAAATGAAA
>JBLING010000192.1:0-5521 GCA_047639155.1 bacterium | reverse complement strand
TCATTTTTCTCAATTACAAAAAAGCCAGCTGAATCAAATCTATTTTGGCAAGATTTAATCGCATACGACCAATCGCCTAATTTATCCTGTTTGTTGACCACAAAAACGGCATTTTAGTTTCACAAATATCATTTTTTTTTCAAATTGTTTATGTTGCTCAAAGCCTTGCTATGCTTGAGAATTTGCACCAAAATCCTTTTAATTTAGAATGGGAAGCTGGAAATATTGTCACAGAAATGTTGACTTTGCGTTTATTTAGCGTTTAATTTACAGTGTAATTAAGTATAAACAGTATGAAATTAAAACTTTACAAGTATCTACTTGCGGTTACTGTTGTGTGTTTTGCCCATCTGTCCTACGGACAAGGTCGGACAGTCACAGGAACAATATCGACATTAGATGGCAATATTCCGTTAGAAGGAGTAAGTGTCTTGGTTACAGGCGCCGATGTTGCAACTGTAACCACCTCAGATGGCAAGTATTCTATTGCAGTGCCAGCTGGGAAAAATGAACTTCAGTATCTTTTCGTGGGTTTCGACACAGAGACATTTACGTTAACGACTAGTAATGTAGTAAACGTGAGCATGAAAGAGGCCTTGTTTGACTTAGGTGAAACAGTGGTAACAGCTATTGGTGTGAAAAAAGAAATAAAATCGCTCGGTTTTGCTGTAACTCAGATTAAAGCAAAAGAGCTTACTGAATCAGGTGAGCGAAGTATTCTGAATTCACTTCAAGGTAAAGTTGCCGGTGTAAACATCTCACAGAGTTCGACAGACCCAGGAGCTTCTACCAGAATTCTTATTCGTGGTATCAGTTCGATGACTCAAGGTAACCAACCATTATTTGTTATTGATGGTGTACCAATGACAAATGCAAGTATTAACTCTTCTTCCGCCACCGGTGGGGACGCACTTAATGCAGGGTTTGACTTTGGTAACAGTGCGAACGCAGTAAATCCAGAAGATGTTGAATCTATGAACATTTTGAAAGGATCTGCAGCAACCGCATTGTATGGTTCACGTGCTGCAAACGGCGCAATTATTATTACAACTAAAAAATCAGGTTTTGCCGCTCCAGGTCAAAAGAAAAGATTTGGTGTGTCTTACTCAGGTAATTACACCTTCTCTAGAATCTTAAGAGCGCCTAATTTCCAAGACCAGTTCGGTCAAGGATGGGATGGTAATCATTGGTTAGACGAAAACGGATCATGGGGACCTGAATATGATGGTTCTGATCGCGTATGGGGTAGAGTGGTTGACAACTCTCAATTACTTAAACCGTATGTCGGAATTGAAGATAACATGAAAAACTTCTTCGAAACTGGTATTGCACGTAACAATCACGTATCACTTAGTGGTGGAGATGATAAGTCAAGTTTTTACTTGTCGTATTCAAACTTCGAACAAGATGGTATCATGCCAACTGACGTAGATAATTTCAAACGTAACTCTGTTGCTTTACGAGGTTCACGCAAAGTAGGATGGTTAACCTTGTCCAGCTCGATGAACTACGCCGCAACTAAAAATAGTTTTGTCCCGACCGGTCAAGGTGGAACGGTTATAAACAACTTAATGCAGATCCCAGGAGATTTAAAAATCACTGATGGTGAAAATTACAATGCTAAGTTTTATAACCCAGAAACATATTTTACAGCTTACGGTGTCACGAATCCATATCACAGTATCGGTGAGAATAGCAACACGTCAAACACAGACAAGCTATTTGGTAATGTTCAAGCTTCAGCTAAAATCAAAAACCACTGGAATTTCTTGTATCGTTTTGGATATGACTTAAACTTCTCTAATGCTGACATCCATCGTGCAATCTTATTGCCTGAAGGTGTTAACAGTGGAAGTGTTGACGATCCTGGTTTTGTAAGTAATTATAAATACAATGCAAATCAGTTTAACCACGATGCATTATTAAGCTATGAGAACCAGCTTACTGATGATATTGGATTCAATGGTTTTGTTGGTTTAAACGTTAACGAAAGATCAAGTAGTTCACTTTTCTCAAGTGTAACTGGGCTGGATATAGCAGGTTTTTATAACTTAAAGAACAGTTCTGCTACACCTGTTGTAAATCAATCTATAACGCTAAGAAGACTTGTTGGAACATTTGTTCAAGGTACATTTGACTATAAAGGGTATATGTACTTAAACTTAGGTGTAAGAAGAGACGCATCTTCTACCTTACCACAAGAGAGTAACACGTTTACTTATCCTTCAGCTAACTTAAGCTGGATTTTCTCTGAGTTCTTATCTAAGAAAGCACAGAAAACCTTAAACTTTGCAAAATTAAGAATCGGTGTTGGTCAAACAGGTAATGATGCACCAGTATACATTACCAAGCCAGTATACGTTGCTGGTAGCATCGATCAGCCTTTCAGACCATTCTTATTTCCAGCAGCTGGGAACATCAATGGATTTGAGGTAGGTAACACTTTGGGTAACCCAGGACTTCAGCCAGAAATAACTACTGAATTTGAAATTGGTAGTGATTTGAGGTTCTTCGGTCACAGATTAATTGTAGACGTTACGTACTACAAACGAAACACGAAAGATCAAATCTTTGTAGTGCCATTGTCTCCTGCTTCAGGTTATACAGCTCAATATGCTAACGTTGCTGAAGTAGAAAATAAAGGTATCGAATTATTGATAACTGGTAAAATTATCAAATCTGAAAAGAGAGATGGATTCAACTGGACGTCTTCTGTAAACTTCACAAACAACCGAAACAAAGTTATTTCCTTAGCTGACGGAGTTGAGAAATTCTCTTTAGGTGGATTATCAACTGTTGGTTACTTCGCTGTTGAAGGAGAGCCAGTAGGCGTATTTGAAGGTAGTGTGGCCAGAACTGTTATGGTTAATGGTGAAGAAAAAAAAGTTGTAGATGCTAACGGTGTTCCGGTTGCAGCGACTGAAAAAGAGTTTTATGGTAATTCACAATATGATTACATCATGGGATTCTCAAACAACTTCACTTGGAAAGGATTTGGTTTAGGATTTAACTTTGATATCAGAAAAGGTGGTTTAATGTTCTCAAGAACTTCAGACATCAGTCACTTTACTGGTAACAGTGTTAAAACAACATACAACAACCGTAAGCCTTTCATCGTTCCTGGATCTGTTAATGAAATAGACAACGGTGACGGAACTTTCAGTTATACTGAAAACTTAACTGCTGTTGATCCTGCACACATGGATGATTACCACAGAGCAATCGCTTTTGACAGACAAAATGTGATTGACAAGTCATTCATTAAATTACGTGACTTAGTAATTAGCTATAAAATCCCTTCTAAGTATGCAGACAAAATCAAAGCATACAATATGTCGGTAAGTGTTATCGGAAGAAACCTACTGTTATTCACACCATCAGACAATCAATTTATTGATCCTGAAGTATCTACGTTCGGTACAGGTGTTGCAGCAGGTTTTGGTGAATTTAGTGCAAACCCAACAACGCGTTCAGTTTCGATCGCATTAAGAGCTAATTTTTAATAGAATGAAAAAGATTTTTAACAAATACAACACAATCGTAATAGCAGCACTTTTGCTATTCGCAGGTTGCAAGGATTACTTGGACATCAATGATGACCCGAATAACCCAACTGACGCAACATTAGATCTAATCCTTCCAGTAGGTATCTCATCTGTAGGTATTCAATTGGGTGGGTCGTTCCATAACCTAGGTGGGTTTTGGTCACAATACTACACGCAAAGTCCTGATGCTGGTCAATATGAAGATATAGACGAATACAACATCACCTCTGACTTTTATGACAGAGAATGGACGGATATATATGCAGGTGGAATCAACGACCTTGAAACTATTCGCAACAAAGCGACTGAGGCAGGAGAAGGTAACTATTACTTAATTGCAACCCTTGTTCAAGCATACGGTTACCACTTCTTAGCGGATTTATACAATGAAATCCCTTATTCTGATGCTTTGGGAGGTCTTGATGCAAATTATACACCAACGTTTGATAAAGGGAGTGATGTTTATAAAGGCTTATTAAGCGCTATAGACGACGCTCTAGCAGTCCAGGCTGCGACCCCTGGGACAACACCAGGTAACGATGATTTGGTTTTTGGAGGCGACATGTCACAATGGATCACATTTGCAAATACATTGAAGTTACGAATTCATATGCGTCAATCAGCTACTCCTCAAGGAGATCAAGCAGCTATAAAAGCATTGATTACAACAAACAACTTTATCACGCAAGATGCTACAATGACAGCTTTTGCTGATGAGCAAAGCAGACGTAACCCTTATTACGAGGTTCAAGTAGATAGACTGGGCGGGGTAAACCAAGCAGCTAGTAATTCTATTCTTAAGTATCTTGTTGACAATAGTGATGATCGGATCGATGCGTTATTGGTTCAAGGTGGAACTGGTCAATGGGTAGCTAAAGAACAAGGAGACTTCGCAAACCGTGACATTCCATTTGGAGATTTAGCATCCCCCAATATGACTGCTACTAGTCCTGTATACTTCTTCACACTTGCAGAAGTAAACTTTATGATTGCTGAAGCGAACCTTCGTTTTAATGGCGGTTCTGGAGCAAAAGAAGCTTATGAAGCTGGTATTGATGCATCATTCAACATGTTAGGTGTTGGTGGAGCTTCTGGTTATTATGGCACAAGTGGTGTTTACGAATGGAATTCTGGAGGAACAATGGACGAACAATGGGAGCAAATTATGCTACAAAAGTGGGTTGCTATGTGTAACAGCCAAAATCTTGAAGCATTCTTTGAACGCAATAGAACAGGCTATCCAAAATACGCTGCAGCTATTGGCGACCCAGGAGAATTAACAATCTCAATAGGATCTGTTTTACCAGCAGGTAAGGGTCCACAAAGACTGTTATTCCCTGACGTTGAAGTTTCACGTAACACAAATACACCTGCACAACCAGCTGGTGGTCTTGCAGAAAAAGTATGGTGGAGTAAATAACAATTAATAAAACATAAAAATGAAAAATATATCTATAAAACCCTTAATCTTATTATCGCTGTTGGCCGTATGCTTTGTAGGATGTAAAGACGACGCCGAATCTATTTCGCGTGTTACAAACTATCCTGACTTCACCATGAACGGAGATGATTTTATCATCCACCAATTGGGAGATGCATTCACGGATCCAGGTGTAACTGCAACAGAAGCAGGTGTTGACATCACAGTTACATCTAGTGCCTCAGGTTTATACCAAGCTGGTTCATCTGTGGATGTTAATACATCAGATGAATACCACCTAAGTTATTCAGCGACTAACAATGATGGTTTTGCCGGCTCAGTTGGCAGAACTGTTATCGTTGCAAACAATGGGGATTTAACAACTTCGCTAGAAGGTTTGTATACATCAACTGTTGTTCGAAATGGCTCTGCAAGTCCGCAATACACTGATATGGCTTATGTACTTGTCTGGAAAAATGCAGACGGAACTTATGAAATGTCGGATGGAATCGGTGGATATTACAACATGGGTCGAGGATATGGTCCAAACTATATC
>JBLING010000191.1:0-5554 GCA_047639155.1 bacterium | reverse complement strand
AAAACTTACGAAAGCTAAAAAAGAAGCATTAAAAAAGGGCTTACTTGAGTAAGCCCTTCTGTTTTCTTTTGGGTCTTTTATTTCAAAACTCCATTAATTACATGCAGTACACCGTTTGAAGCGAATACGTTGCTTCTAGTAACTTTCACAGTTCCATTAAGGGTAATGTCGGCTCCTGAAACTGCAGTTATGTCTTCACCTTCAGTAGTAAGCGTCCCCGTCAATTGAGATTTTGTTTTAACTTCTCCATAGATCAATGTGTTGTTGATTAAGGCACGTCTAGCACTGTTTGATAAGTCGGCTATTCGAATAACATTTTGAGTTTCCAAATACGCAACAAACTCAGCATCGTTTATGCCAAAAACTGTATTATCACCTGTTTCTAATGCCGTTTTAGTTGCCGCTTCTAAGTTTATCCCAACTTTATAGTTCGACAAATTTGGATTATTGGCGATTTGATCCAACAACGTTGGCACTTTTAAGCTATTCACCATCAGGTATACCATACCATTCGTTGCTTCGTAATTCGTTGAAACTGATTTGCCGTTGAAACGTACAGCGTCTCCAGTAACCGCCGTGTATATCGAAATTTTTGCAGCAGCAGGCCCAGTATTTGACTCACTTGAAACGTAGCCTGTATTGATAAAGTCTTTTGGCTCTTTTTTCCCGTCGATACAATGGTATTTGATAAATGCTACTTGATCAGCATTTGTCATTGAACTCAAATCAACACCATCATCTGCAAGTTGCAAATCGCTTACAGCCAATATTGTAAATCCACCTGATCCTGTTATTTTCCCATTCAATCCGGCTAAATCTAAGGCCGCTAAAAATTCGACATAACCACCATCTGCAGTCATATATTCAGAAATAGATTTTGTTGGTTGGTTCCCACCATCACCACTGTCGTCTTTACAGGATTGTAGGGATGTAACCGCTAATGCAGAAATCATTAGCACAACAAAAATCCGCGCTTTATTAATCATAGTTTTATTTTTTGGGTAAAGTTATACGAAAATCCAATAGAACGCCATACAGGCAAATGTCAAATCTTCTTAAGTTCTGCATAAAACATGGTGTCTGATTTGTTGTCATACCCATGTATATAACCCGATCTTATAATTTCAAATTCAAGCTTTTTTAAACTATCAATCATATCCTCATTTTCAACTGAATAAACAGAACAAGTCGTATACAACATGCTGCCTCCTTTTTTTAGATACATCCAAGAGTTTGTAACGATATCACGTTGAAGTGACGTGTAGTAGTCCAACGAAGCTTTATTCTTTAGTTTGAATTCTGGATTCCGATTCCATGTCCCTGAACCTGAACAAGGCACATCAGCTAGGATTACGTCGAAACTGGGAGGTGTTATCTCAACCTGACTCTGTTTGCTTGAAAACTGTATCTTGGAAACAACATTTGTTAAATCAACCACGGCCGACCAAACACGATATCGATGTCTGCCTGTTCGTTTTAGAAAATTCGCCAATATTGATTTCCTATTGTCAGAACCAAATATGTTTATTGATTTCGTTCGGTCAAGAAGCGTCAAACTTTTACCTCCAGAGGCACAACAACAATCCCAAATACTTTGAACACCATCAAGATCCAAAGACCCATACACCTGTTGTGAGCTATAATCTTGAACTTCGACCTGCTTCCCCACTCCACTTGCCTCAATGTAATGACCAGCAACAACACCGATTGCTCCGTTTTCTTTGGCAACAGCTTCAGGTAATTTCCTCAAAACCTCAGCGCGCTCCCCATTATTCTTAACCCTAACCCATACCAAAGGTTGGTTGAATTGATGATGAAGGAAAAGGGACTTATCAATATTTTCTGTAAGCTTATTGAGAGATGGGAAGATGTCATCAATTGACCACTTTATTGCCTTTTGTAAGAAGTCTAAGCGCTCAGACAAATTCCAATCTAGCCAAGAAGGAGGTAACAGAAATGGCTCGAAACACAACAGCATCCATTCAGGCACATCCTCTGTTAGTGTCATATACGAAAGAATAACTTGGTCTCGTTTGGATATACCAGCAAAACTATAACCCAGTCGAAACCAATTGTAGCTCAAGTTCTTGATTGTTTTACGATCTCGACTTCCAAACTGCTTGTTTTCTTTAAAATATCGATGTAAAATCGGATGAAAAGGTTTCCCTATTTCGTATGTTTCCAAACACGTGATGGCAAAATCAGTGTGTCGGTTAAAAATATGTTGTGATTTCATTCTATAGGTTTTAGCTCGAATTCATCGAACTTTAAGATAAATACGTTCGTGTTTTTATTCAAACCATCTTTATAGGTATAATTGAAATTGGAGCTCAGATACCTAAACTCTCGGTCATTGATATAACCCGGGAAATGCTCACCGAAAGCCAATAAAAACTCACCCATAAACATAAACTGATCATACCCGATGAACGCATAAACACCTGGATCCCGTCGGTTAACGAGTCGGAAATTTATTTTAAAGTTTTTTACGTCTGCGGAAGTGTCATTGACATAGTCAGAAGCCACCAAGTGAACGTTCATTTTATCCCAAAATTTGTAGTCATTATCTTGAAAATTAGACCAACTATTATCTCCAATAATGACCACGTCTCTTTTCGTTTGATAAATCTTAGATAAGGTAGTACTCACTGTGGTTGGGTTTCGACTAAGCACGACAACTACAGTTGGCTCGTCTTTAGAAAGTATGTTCACCCATTCATTGTATTCAGGTGTTTCATATGCTACTGCCTTTCTCTTTTCTTCTTTAAACCCGGCCATATAATTTGATTTAAATTCCTCCGAATAGGCTTGACCATCACTAACTACAACCACCGAATTTTTAGCATAATTTTCTTTCAAAAATGCCAAAACGCTATTTGATTTGTCAACTAATCCTGGAGTAGGGCAGTACAACAAGGCGTTTGGCGTTGTGATTGAATCCAAACTTGTCATTGGTGATATAACTGGAATTTCATGTTCCAATCCAAAATCAGAAACAAGTTCAATTTGTTTTTCTCCCACAGATCCTATGATAACGTCCATGGATTTCATCAAAGACTTACCAAGTAAACCCTCAAGCTTGGCCTCGTCATTCTCATCGTCATATACATATAGTTTCATTTTCAAACCATACATTTCAAGATTGTTGAGTGCTAATTTTACGCCTTGGTAATACTCTAACATGTAGTCTGCCGTACGACGTTCGCGTGCATCTATAGCATTATAATAAAACGGTAATATGAGGGCAACCTTAAACTCCGTTCTATGCGGTTCAACTTGAAATTCCTTTCCGAAAAAATCTACGGTAATGCGTTTTTTCTTTTGCTCTTCTACTGGATCATCTTGATTATCAGTAGTTTTCACTTCTTTTTTCTCTTTTACTTTTTCCTCATTACGAACAACTGGCTCGTCTCTTGACACAACTTTAAAGGCATTACAAGACAGCAACACCAATGCAGATAAAATCGCTAATACTTTATTCCCACTCAATAGTGGCAGGCGGTTTTGAACTGATGTCATATACAACTCTGTTTATTCCTTTAATTGTGTTAATTATCTTATTACTTGTATCCGCTAGAAACCGATGAGGTAAATCTACCCAATCCGCAGTCATTCCGTCTACTGAGGTCACGGCTCTTAGGCAAATCACGTGTTCATATGTTCTTTCATCTCCCATAACACCGACAGATTGTACGGGTAGAAACATTGCACCAGCTTGCCAAACGTCGTCGTAAATGCCGTGTGATTTTAATCCATCAATAAAAACAGCATCCGCTTCTTGCAATATGGATACCTTCTCTCTTGAAATTTCACCAATGATTCGGATTGCCAATCCCGGACCTGGAAAAGGATGTCTACCTAGAATATCTTTATCCAATCCAGCTTCAGCACCAATCTTTCGCACTTCGTCTTTGAATAACGTATTTAGTGGTTCCAATAGTTTAAGGTTCATTTTTTCTGGCAAGCCACCTACGTTGTGGTGACTTTTTATAGTAGCAGAAGGTCCATTTACAGAAACCGATTCAATCACGTCTGGATAAATCGTTCCTTGAGCCAACCAGCGGGCATTTTTAACTTTTTTAGATTCAGCGTCAAATACGTCAATAAACAATTTGCCGATTATCTTTCTCTTTGTTTCCGGATCACTAACGCCTTCCAAACCGTCCAAGAATAAGTCGGAAGCATCAACCCCAGTAACGTTTAAACCCATTGATTTATACGAATCCAACACAGAACCAAACTCGTTTTTTCGAAGCAGGCCGTTGTTTACGAAAATGCAATGCAACTGGCTACCAATGGCTTTATGAATTAATGTTGCTGCAACAGATGAATCTACTCCTCCGCTTAAACCCAATATTACCTTATCCGTCCCAACCTTTGCTTTGATTTCTTCGATGGTTGTTTCAATAAAATGCGCAGGGGTCCAAGACCCTTGAGCTCCACAGATGCCCAATACAAAATTGGACAACAACTGTTTACCGTCTGTAGAATGCGTTACTTCAGGATGAAACTGAATGGCGTAAATGTTTCTGTTTGCAAACGAAAATGCTGCAATATCTACAGATGATGTACCAGCAATTACCGTTACATTTTCTGGTTTTTTAGTGATCGTATCCGCATGAGACATCCAAACTTGAGATCCGGCTTCGACACCTTTCATAAGTTCGTTTTCTTCAACAGAAACTAAATTTGCTCTGCCGTATTCCCGATGTTTCGATGCTTCAACTTGGCCACCAAACTGTGTCGCTAACCATTGTGCACCATAACACACACCCAATACCGGAACTGATAGATTTAAAACATCTAACGTAGGTGTTGGGGCTTTTTCATCTCTAACGGAACTTGGACTGCCAGACAGAATTACACCTTTCACAGAGGCGTCAAGCGTAATATTGGCGTTGTAAGGCTGTATCTCGCAGTAAACGTTTAACTCTCTAACTCTGCGCGCGATTAGTTGGGTATACTGAGACCCAAAATCGAGGATAATAAGCTTCTCTTCCATGCTAAATTGAAGCACAAAAGTACATTTTTAAGCGGTAGAAAGATACCGTGGCGTAGAATGATATACAGTTGTTTTACACAGGTCTAGGCTTCTACAAATTTGTAGCCTACCCCACGTAATGATTTGAAGAATGTTGGATTCTTTGGATCTGGCTCAAAATATTTTCTAAAAGCCAATATGAAATTGTCAATTGTTCTGGTTGATGGGTAAACTGAATAGCCCCAGACCGTCTGAAGAATTTTCTCTCTACTTACCACTTCATTCTTGTTTTCAATTAACAATTTGAGTAGAAGCGCTTCTTTTTTGGTTAGTGAGAATTCACCTTTGTTTCCTTTTGCCTCGTAACTAACGAAGTTTACATAATTGTCGCCAAACGAATAATCACTTGAAGACAGTTTGTTCGCTGTTTGATCATTACGCTCAATGAGATTCTTTACGCGCAACATAAATTCCTCTAGGTTGAAAGGCTTCGTCATGTAATCATCGCCCCCTTTTCGTAAGCCAAGCACTCTATCTTCTGCAGAACTTTTGGCGGACAAGAACATAATCGGT